>JAYURF010000224.1:0-1881 GCA_043756365.1 Acidimicrobiales bacterium | reverse complement strand
CGATCAACAGCGCGAGGTCCTTGGTCATCTCGCCGGCTTCGACGGTTTGGATGCACACCTGTTCGAGCGCCTCGGCAAAGCCGATCAGCTTGTCGTTGCCGTCCATCCGGCCGCGGTAGGTGAGGCCCTGCGTCCACGCATAGATCGACGCGATCGGGTTGGTGGAGGTGGCGTTGCCCTTCTGATGCTCGCGATAGTGGCGGGTGACGGTGCCATGGGCGGCCTCGGCCTCGACGGTCCTGCCGTCGGGGGTCATCAGCACGCTCGTCATCAACCCGAGCGAACCGAACCCCTGGGCAACGGTGTCGCTTTGCACATCGCCGTCGTAGTTCTTGCAGGCCCACACGTAGCCGCCCTCCCACTTCATCGCGCAGGCGACCATGTCGTCGATCAGGCGGTGCTCGTAGGTGAGCCCGGCAGCATCCATCTCCGCCTTGAACTCGGTCTCGTACACCTCTTGGAACAGATCCTTGAACGAGCCGTCGTACGCCTTGAGGATGGTGTTTTTGGTAGAGAGGTAGACGGGGTAGTTGCGCAAGATGCCGTAGCGCAGCGAGGCCCTGGCAAAGTCACGGATTGAATCGTTGAAGTTGTACATCCCCATCGCCACGCCCCCGTCGGCGCCGAACTCGGCGATGTTCATCTCGACCGGAGCGCTGCCATCGGCGGGCACGTACGTCATCGTGACCGTGCCCGCTCCCGGCACCTTGTAGTCGGTGGCCTTGTACTGGTCACCGTGGGCGTGGCGGCCGATGACGATCGGCTTGGTCCAGCCTGGCACGAGGCGAGGAATGTTCGAGATGACGATCGGCTCGCGAAAGATGACGCCGCCGAGGATGTTGCGGATCGTGCCGTTGGGGCTCTTCCACATCTTCTTCAAACCGAACTCCACGACGCGGTCCTCGTCGGGCGTGATCGTCGCGCACTTCACGGCTACGCCGTGACGCTTGGTGGCGTTGGCCGAATCGATGGTGACCTGGTCGTCGGTGGCATCGCGGTGCTCGATGCCGAGGTCGTAGTAATCGAGCTCGATGTCGAGGTACGGCAGGATCAGCTTGTCCTTGATGAACTGCCAGATGATTCTGGTCATTTCGTCGCCATCCATCTCGACGAGCGGGGTTTCAACCTTGATCTTCGCCATCGTGAGCACACCTTTCACCTTCGCCGCACCTGCCGGGCGGCGAACTTGTATCGGACTTGTACAGGCTAGCCGGTGGTGTCAGGTGGCGAGCGGGTTCGGCCAGTCGCTGTCTTCGGTCGAGGCGCCAGCGGCCCGGATCTGTTGGCGTTGGGCAGCGACCCGCTCGGCGATCTCGGCAAGATCGGCCGGTAGTTGCGCGGCGATGAAATCACGCAGCTGACCTGCCAGCGACGGGCTGCGACCCTGCGTAGATACCGCCACGATCACCGGCCCGCGCCGTTCGACCGCGGGGAGGATGAACGAGCACCGTTGCGGGTCGTCGACGGCGTTGACGAACACCCCCGCCCGCTCACCGTCGTCGAACACCTGCTGTTGCACCGCCGGATCGTTCGTGGCCGCAACCACCAGCCACGCCCCCTCGATGTCGCCCGGCTCGTATCGCCGCCGAACGAGAATGACGTTCGCTGGGCTACGGGCCGGATCGAAGGCGGGGTCGAAGTCTGGGGAGACCACCGTGACGATCGCTCCGGCAGCGACCAATCCTGCCGTCTTGCGGAACGCAATCGTGCCCCCGCCGACCACAACCACCCGCCGACCGGCCAGGCGGACAACGATCGGATAGCCATCGTCGATCGACGCACTCGGGTCGAGTCGGGCGTCAGTCATCCATCATGCGGCCGACCATCCGGCCGAGCGTGCGCACCGGCGAGCACCGCGGCGTGTTCGGTGAACGCGGCGAC
>JAYURF010000223.1:0-5106 GCA_043756365.1 Acidimicrobiales bacterium | reverse complement strand
CAGCGCCGCTGTTTCTGTCTCCCTCATGTGCTCGTAGAAGTCTGCCGGGCGGCGGACAGTCTGACACGCGTTGTTGATGATGAAGTCCAGTCGTTGCTCCCTCGCCAGCATCTCCTTGCAGAATGCTTCGACGCTCGGCGTATGTCGCAGGTCGAGGCCGTAGATCTCGAGCCGGTCGGCCCACTCGCGGAAATCGGGCTCCCGAGCGTAGCGGACCGCCGAATCGCGCGGAAAGCGTGTAGTGACGATCAGACGCGCGCCTGATCGCAGAAGTTTGATCCCTGCCTGGTAGCCGATCTTCACCCGGCCGCCGGTGAGTAGCGCCACCCGACCGTGCAGGTCGGCCGTCTCGGACCGTTTGGCGAAGTTGAACTCGGCGCACTCCGGGCACATCTGGTCGTAGAAGTCGTGGATCGAGGTGTACTTGCGCTTGCACACGTAGCAGTGCTGTGGCCGTAGCGCCGAGCCGGTCCCGGACGAGCCGATCATGGACGGCCCGGTTTGACTGGGCCCGGTAACGCTGGCTTCGGTCTCGTCGGGGCCTGTGTCGAGGGGCGCGAACACGTCGGGGGTGGTGAATACGGCCTTGGCACGGAGTGTGCGAATCCCCGTGTCCGCCAAGGCCCCCTGGTCGGCTTGAACCTTGTCGGCCTTGCGTTGTCGGCGTTCGGCTTTGATCTGACGGCGGCGATGCTCGACATCGGGCGAGTACACGTTGCCGGCCGCGCTGAGCAGTCGTGTCCGTTCCGCCAACGGCAGCGCGGCCAGGAACGAGCGGTCCGCAACGATTTCCTCGAGGACCTCGGTAGCGGCGCGAATCCGGTCGTCGAGGGTGTCGGACACGCCCATGGACTGTACCGAGGATGATCGGGCTACGGCGTGCGGCGGGGCCAGAGGACGAGGGCGCTGGCGATCAAGGCCGAGATGACAAACGCACCTGCCAGCGGCCCAACGGTGTTGTCGAACATCCCGTCGATCCGCGAGCCGATCAACGCGCCACCGGCCGTGGCCAGCATTGCCATGATCGCCGCAGCCGTGCCAGCGACGTGCCCGACCGGGGCCATCGCTGCCGCGTTCATGTTGGGGATCAGCAGGTTGTGGCCGACCAGCACGACGCTGAACACAGCGAAGAACACCCAGAAGTTTGGCCGGCCGCCGGCGGACCGGGAGATCAGCCAGGCACCGATCGTGGCGAGCGTGTAGACCACGAGCGCGCCGCGGATCATTCGTTCGAGGCCGACGCGTTGTACGTGGCGTCCCGAGGCGAGCGAACCGATTCCCATCATCACCGCGGTGGCGCCGAACACGAACGGGAACCAGGATTCTCGGTCGAACACGTTGCCGATCACCCGTTCCGACGAGGCGAGGTACGAGCTGAACACCCCGAACAACGGGATCATCGCCAGGGTGTAGATGAGCGCTGGGCGGCTTCGTCCGATCGCCACCGCGGCTACCCGCACCTGGCGGACATTCATGGGTTGGCGACGACTGACGGGCAACGTTTCACCGATCCGGGTGGACCAAGCGGCGAGCACCACCCCGAACAGCGCGCAGGTGACGAACACCCCGCGCCACGGCACCACCTGGATCAGGCCTGCACCGAACAGCGGAGCGAAGATCGGCACGAGCATGAACACGGTCATCGCGAATGCCATCTCGCGCGCCATCGAGGCTCCGTGATGGCGGTCGCGAATCATCGCTGTCGCGCCGACTCGCAATCCAGCGGACGCGAAACCCCACACGAACCGGGCGGCCTTCATCAAAGCCAGCGAGGGCGCGAGCGTGCAGGCCAGTGCGCCGATCACGAACAACGCGCACGCCACCAACAGGGTGCGCCGACGGCCAAAGCGATCGGCAAACAGTCCGAACGGCAACGGGCCGAGACCCATGCCGATGAAGAACATCGTGATCAATCCCGCAGTGGCCGGCGAATCGCTGGGCAGGCCGAAGTCCCGACGGATCTCCGAAAACGCGGGGAGCAGCAGGTCGATCGAGATTGCCGCCGATGCCATGGCGAGGCCGAGAAAAGCGCGGTACTCGCGACTCGATCGAAGCTGCGCCGGAGTCGCCTCTACCTCGACAGCCGTCATGCCCGCAAGGCTACGACCCCGCGAAGCGCTGCAGGCGAGCCATCAGGGAGTGAAACGCCGTTCACTCCGGCCGCAACTCCCACTCGACCGCGAACCCGTCGTCACTTCGGGTGCCGGTGAATCGACGTCCCGTCACCGCTGCCGACGACAGCACCATCCAGTGATGCCGGTTGTCGATCCACGGGTGTGGGTCGGGCATCCCGTGAGCCCCTGGTTCGTGGCGGAGTCCCCCGCACACGAGCACGCTCCACGCCTCCTGCGCGACCATGTCGATGTGGTCGACCTCGAGCGCGGCAGGGCCGGAATACCGCCCGACCAGCGTGTCCGGACCAGTACGGATCACTACCTGGCGCTCGTCGCCGGTTCCGATCAGCCGGTAGTTGACGGGCAGCGCGATCGGGTAGCCGTGCTCAACGACGCACACCCGGCCGATCTGGGTGGTCTCCAACAGTTGGAAGCACTCCCACCGCTGCATCTGAATCCGGTCGACGCTCATCGTCACGCCTCCACGATCAGTGCGGTCACCATGCCGAACATCCCCTCGGGGGATTCGGCGTGGTTGAGGATGTGGCAGTGCCAGGCCCACACACCGGGATCGGTCGCTTTGTAGAGCACGGTGTATCGCTCGCCGGGAGCGATGTTGACCGTGTCGCTCGGCATCGGCTCATCGAGGGGGATGCCGTCTTTGGCGATCACCCAGCCGACGGGCTGATGCAGGTGCATCGGATGGGCCATCATGCCCTCGTTCAGGTAGTTCACCAGCATCACTTCACCGACTTTGAGGGTGTACGGCTCGGTTGCCGGAAAGCTCTTGCCGTTCAGGCTGAAGCCGATCGTCCCGGCGTCGTTGAGCACCATGTTGACGCTCTTGTCGATCTGTGTGTAGCCGCGTTCTCGCAACTTCTGCGGGATCGGCATGTCTCCGATGGTGAACGCTCCGAACAACCCGTTGGGCACCTGAACCTGGGCGTTGTGATGCGAGTGGTAGATGCCGACTGCCAGCTCGAGGGCGTCGAACTCGTACACGAACGTCCCTCCCGGGGGCACCGGCGGTTGCGTGTACGGATCGACACCGTCCATCTCATTCGGTACTCGGATCCCATGGAAGTGGATCGATGTCGATTCGTTCATCTTGTTGGTCAGGTTGATGCGGATCCGGTCGCCGACTTCGAGGTGGATCTCGGGTGCCGGGACGACGCCGTTGTAGGCCATTGCGTCGACGAACACGCCCGGCTCAGTTTCCCACTTGATGTTTTCGGCGACGACATCGAACACCATGGTGCCGTTGGCGTCGACCGAGGTCGGTTCCATCCGGTCCCCGCCGTGCCCTTCGGTCTTGGCCGGGAAGGCGAGCGCGACCTCCTCCATCATGCGGTCCATCTCCCGCCAGTCCATCGGCGCGGTGGTCGAACCTGCGTGGCTACCCGACGTTGACGCGCCGACCATCAGCATTCCGGTCATACCGCTGCCGGCGTGTCCGGCGATCTCGCACAGCACTTCGTGGTTGCCGTCTTCAGGACTTCCGAGGTCGAGGTCGACCGTCTCTCCGGGCGCAACGTCGGCCGTCTTGGCACCGAGCGACGCAACGGTGAGGTTGTGGGCGACCGTGCCCGTATTGGTGATCCGCAGAACCGTCGGTCCGCTCGGCACCTCGATCATCTCCGGCGTGATCGACCATTCGTCCATCGACACCTCGACCACGGTTGCCGCGGGGGCCGACCCGCCGTTTGCCGCTGCGCCGATGTCGCCCAAGGCGAACAACCCGACGCCTAACGCAGCGATCGCCACAGCGAATGCGCACCAACCCAGTACTGAACGGTCATCGTTTCTCATACGTCCATCGTCTGCTCCCGACGGGACGGCCAACAGGGCTGCTCGGCCCTTGCTGTCGGGACCAAAGTCCCATGACAGCTCCGATCAGTGCCCGGTTGCGCGGGGATGGGTGATGGCAACGGGACAGTCGGCGTGTTCGGCCACGCGCAGTGCGACCGATCCGAACACCGCAGTCTTGAATCCGCTTCGCCCGCGAGAGCCCACGCACACGAGGTTCGCGTACCTACTTGCCTCGGCCAGCGCCGACCAGGCCGGCCCGGATGCGAGCGCACCCGTGACGGTCCGCATCGTCCGGTCGCGGCATTTGTTGACCGCCATGTCGAGCACGGACTGGGCGTCGGCCCACGCGAACTCGCGTTCTCGCACATGAACGACCGAGAGCTGCGCATCGTGGAGCAACGCCTCATCGCACGCCATGCTGAGCGCTGCCGCGGCTGCGCTCGATCCGTCGACGCCCACAACGATCCGGCGCATCGGTCCAACCCTCGACCCGCGCACCACAATCGTCGGGCATGGACTACTGCGCGCCGAGGTCCGCAGGATCGAGCTCATCAAGAGGTCGTGGGACGACTCGTGTTGTGCATGACCGAAGACAAGCAGGTCGGCACGAGCAGCTGCCGCAACGATCGCGAGACGCAGATCGAGCCCCGTCGCAAGCGTCTCGACCACCAGGCTCGGATAGCGCTCCCGAAGCCCGGTCACCGCCTCCGATAGCCCATCGAACCCGTCGGGGCAGCGGTCGCCGACATGGCTCGTGGATGAAGGCAATTCGGTGCTGATCACGAGCGATGCACACCGCGAGTACGCCTCATCGGCGGCCCACACCAATCCTGCCGCTGACGCGGCGGTGCCGTCGAAGACTGCGAGCACCCGTGCGTGCGCTGCTACTCGCGCCGGGCCGAAGGAAGCGATGGGATACGAACCGATTGCTTCATTGTCGACCGGACCCGGTGCGCGGAGTAGGGCCTTCCGTCACGAGTCTGCGGGCAGTTGTCCCTACCGGAACGGGTCAGCTCGTGAGCATCGCGCCGTACAGGTCGCCGAGGGCACGCCAGTGACGGGCTGCTGCGTCGGGGTCGAAGGTCGGGTTGTCGGGTACGGCGAAGCCATGCAGAGCGGGATAGATCTCGATCGTGTGATCGACACCACCGTCGGTGAGGGCCGCGCCGAGCAGTTCCGCCTG
>JAYURF010000222.1:0-1891 GCA_043756365.1 Acidimicrobiales bacterium | reverse complement strand
TCGCTGCGCTCCCGACGTTCACGATCGGCTTCATCGGCAACCGCTACCTCGTCGACATGTTGCCGCTGCTGATCCTGCCGGCTGCGTTCGCCTTCGCTGCTGTGGTTGTTCCAGGCAGCCGCACGGTTCGACGCGGCTGGAGGTTCGGGCTCGTCGCATTGGTGGCGTGGGGTTCCTGGACCAACGTGGCCCTCGCGGTATGGACGCAGAACCTGAAAGAACCCGGCTTCACCGAGGCGCGCTACCGGATCGACGATGCAATCTTCTCCGACCCCGCGCCAGCGCTGATCGTGTACGACCCGTCGGCCCCGGTGCCCCGCGACGGCATCGTCGCGATCGTCGCTGACTCGGCGAACTGCGACGCGGTCTACATCGCCGAACAGGGCGTATGGGTATCGCTTGAGCGCGCCAACAACGGCATTCACCGCATCCACGCCACCCTCAGCCTCGACCCGGATCAGCCCGGTCTCGGCGCTGATGGGGCGGGCGAGACTCAACTGGTCGAGGGACCAGCCGATGCCGACGGAACACCCATCTGGACGCTGGGCTTGACCGGTGACGATCACCGGCGACTGGTCGCGCGCGGTTTTGGCGATGGTGACATCGTTGCCGAGATTCCGGCACAGATCTCCGAGCGGATCGGCACCGATGGCGGGGCTGTCGATATCGACATCGTGGCCGACGAGATCGTCGGGCAGTTCTCGGTGACGATGGCCGGGGAGATGGTGATGTTCAGCTTCTCGCCACCGCCAGGGCCGCTGTTGCGCACCGACGCGCTGGCCGAGCATCCCAACCGTGATGATTCTCTCTGCCGTCGTTTGCAGGCGCGTCGCTAGAGTTTTGCCGTGGCACGAGCTTGGACTCCGTCGTCGTGGCAATCGCACACGGCCAATCAGCAACCGGATTGGCCCGATCAGGGCGATCTGGAACGGGCACTGAAGCAGATCTCCGGCTATCCCCCGCTGGTCTTTGCCGGTGAGGCCCGCTCGCTGCAGACATCGCTCGCCCACGTGGCCGCCGGCAACGCATTCCTCCTCCAGGCCGGCGACTGTGCCGAGAGCTTCGAGGACTTCTCGGCGATCAACATCCGTGAAAAGTTACGCGTCATCCTGCAGATGGCGGTCGTGCTCACCTACTCACTCGGCGTGCCGGTGGTGAAGGTCGGGCGCATCGCCGGACAGTTCGCCAAGCCCCGCTCGGCAACGCACGAGACCATCGACAACGTCGAGATGCCCAGCTTCCGTGGCCACATCGTGAACGACTACGCCGCCACGGTGCTGGCCCGCACACCGAACCCCGATCGTCTCGTCCAGGCCTACAACCAGTCGGCCGCCACACTGAACCTGGTGCGGGCGTTCACCAAAGGCGGCTTCGCCGACCTCACCCGGGTACATGCGTGGACCCAGGAGTTCGTCGCCTCCAGCCCCGAGGGTCGCCGCTACGAACAGCTCGCCAGCGAGATCGACCGGGCGCTCAGCTTCATGCGCGCCTGCGGGATCGAGACCGAGGCCAACCACCAGCTCGCCCAGGTCGACGTGTACACCAGCCACGAGGCGCTGCTGCTCGGCTATGAGGAAGCCCTCACCCGGCAGGATTCGCTGACCGGCGGCTGGTACGACTGCTCGGCGCACATGCTGTGGATCGGCGAACGCACCCGCGAACTCGACGGTGCCCACATCGAGTTCCTCCGCGGTGTCGGTAACCCGGTCGGATGCAAGATCGGGGCGAGCACCAGCACCGACTACGTGCTCGAGCTGTGCGAGGCACTCAATCCGTCACGCATCCCCGGTCGGCTCACCTTGATCACCCGGATGGGTGCCGCCAAGATCGAGGCGGCGCTACCGCCCATCCTGCGTGCCGTTCGCGCCTCCGGGCACCCGGTGGTGTGGGC
>JAYURF010000221.1:0-1893 GCA_043756365.1 Acidimicrobiales bacterium | reverse complement strand
CCGCGGCGCTCGACGCCGACGCGGATGTGATCGTGTCGCTCGACGCCGACGGCCAGCACGATGCGCGCCAGATCCCCGATCTGGTACGCAGCCACCTGGCCCACCGCAGCGGGCTGACGATCGGGTCGCGCTGGGCCCGCGGCGGTTCGTCGCCCGGCACGGGTGTGGTGCGCAGCGGGCTCAGCAGGCTCGGCAACACGATGGTGAAAGCGGCCACCGGGGCACGAGGGGTGAGCGATTCGACCACGTCGTTTCGGGTGTATCACCCCGATGTCGCCAGGCTCCTGCTCGACGAACGACTCCCCGCCGAGACCTACGGGTTCTTCAGCGCGATGGTGGCCGTCACCCAGGCGCACGGCTTCTCGGTCGACGAGGTGCCGATCGTGTTCCGCCCCCGATATGCCGGTGCCGCCGGCCCACGCGAGGCAGAGTTGAAGGAGTTCGCCGCGAACTTGTTGCCGGTGCATCGCCAGGTGCGCGAGATCCGCCGCGACATGCGCAGCAACCAAGCGCTGTGGGTGCAGCGCAATCCACGCATGCGCGCCCAGACGCCAACCGGCGAGTCGATGTTCGGCGCGGTGGACGAGCTCACCACGTTGTCCGACGCGGGCAACTTTCTCAGCTGGATCTGCGACGAACTCGAACCGCACCTCGGCCACCGAGTTCTCGAAGTTGGCGCCGGCGTCGGTGCGATCGCCGTGCGCCTCGCTGATGCCGGTCACCAGGTCACCGCGATCGAGCCGGCCGACAACGTGTTCCCCGAGTTGCACCGGCGAGTCACCGGCCACGCCGGGGTGACCGCGCACGCCGTCACCTCCCAGGAGTTGCTCGTATCCGGTCGCGACAACGACTTCGATTCGGTCGTGTACGTCAGCGTGCTCGAGCACATCCGCGACGATGTCGACGAACTACGCACCGCGTGGCAGCTCCTCAAACCGGGTGGAACGCTGGCGCTGTTCGTGCCCGCCATGCCATCGCTGTACGGCAGCCTCGACTTCAAATCCGGTCACTACCGCCGCTACGAGAAGTCGCTGCTGCACGATGTGGTCACTTCCGCCGGGTTCGAGGTCGAGGAGATGAAGTACCTCGACATCGCCGGGGTGCTCCCCTACGCGCTGATGTACCGCGTGCTCGATGTGTCCAAGCTGGACTCCGGTTCGTCGGCGGTCTACGACCGGGCGATCGTGCCGGTCAGCCGGTTCATCCAGAAGATCTACCGGCAACCGGCACGGGGCAAGAACCTTGTTGCGGTAGCACGTCGACCTGTCGGCTCGCACCAACCCGCTTGCCCACAATGACGTTGAGATCTTCGTAGACGGGCTCGAACGGGCCGCCTTCGGCGAACATCTCGTCGAACAGTTGCTGGTTGCTCGGACCGATGCTGGAGATGTCGAGCGCCACGTAGTCGACGGTGGTCGGCGCCGGCAAGCGGTCGCAGTTGCCGTTGCCCCACACGTACGCGACGAACGGGTTCGGCCAGTCGTACACCTCGCGCCGGTGAGCGAGGTGCGGCAGGAGTGAATACGTAGCCGACACGGACGCACCGTCGGGCACAAAGCTGAGCGCGGTTCGCAGGGATTCGTGGCGCGGATGCGGTTGGCTCCAGACGGCAAAGTTCTCGGGACGTCCGATCGGTGACGGCGCCCACAACACGTTGGTCACCACGCTGCAGCCCACCATCCACAGCGGCAAGATCATCCTGGCAACACGCAGCCGCCAGATCACGAACGCCCCCTGGACCGAGGCGATCACGATCGGGGCGATCATCACCGACGTGTATTGGTACTTGATCACCCGCGCGTACGGGCTGGCGCCGATGACGCTCGCCATCATCTGCGGCAACGCCATCAGCAACGCCACCGGTCCGGCCACCGGCAAGCCGCCCCAGGGGAC
>JAYURF010000220.1:0-5124 GCA_043756365.1 Acidimicrobiales bacterium | reverse complement strand
GTTTCCTGTCCTCGGGTGATGTCCATCACTTCTCGGCTCTCGGGCGACGGTTGCTCGGTCCCGAGTTGACCGAAGCCGAACCGGTCATCTTCTGAGCGACGCTCCCGAATCATCATTTCCGAAACCCCACAGAACAGCGAGCACCGCATGCCCCGTCCCGACGGCCGTACCGACGACCAACTCCGCCCCATCACCTTCGAGCGCGACTACACCGATATGGCCGCGGGCAGCGTGCTCGTGTCATTCGGGCGCACCAAGGTGCTGTGCACCGCGTCGATCGACGACGGCGTGCCGCGGTGGATGAAGAACTCGGGCAAGGGTTGGGTGACCGCCGAATATTCGATGCTGCCGGGCGCTTCGCCGGAACGCATCGACCGCGAAGCTGCGAAGGGCAAACAGAGCGGCCGCACGGTCGAGATCCAACGGCTCATCGGCCGGTCGCTGCGCGCCGCGTGCGACATGCGTGTGCTCGGCGAGCGCCAGATCGTGGTCGACTGCGACGTGCTCCAAGCCGATGGCGGAACCCGCACTGCGAGCATCTGCGGCGGTTTCCTCGCGCTCCACGACGCCGTCACACGGTTGATCCAGAACGGCGAGTTGAAGCAGAACCCGTTGCACTCGCTGTGCGCAGCGATCAGCGTCGGTGTGATCGGTGGCGTGCCGGTGCTGGACCTTCCCTACGTGGAGGACTCGGCGGCCGAGGTGGACATGAACGTGGTCATGCTGCGCAAGCCGGGCGAGCCGCCGCGTTTCGTCGAGGTGCAGGGCACCGCCGAGGGGATGGCGTTCACTCGGGATGAGCTCGACTCGTTGCTCGGCCTGGCCGAATCGGGTCTGTCGACGATCATGGGCCTGCAGGAGGCGATGATCGCCGAGCCGCCGGCACCGCGCGTGCTCGGGCGGTGAGCATGGCTGCGCCGCTGCGGCTCGTCTGCGCATCGGCGAACCCCGACAAGGTACGCGAGATTGCGGCGCTGCTCGACGGTGTGTTCGAGCTTGTAGCTCGCCCCGCAGGTCTCGCCGACGTGATGGAAGACGACGACACGTTGGAAGGCAATGCCCGGTTGAAGGCAGCGGCGGTCTGCGCGGCGACCGGCATGCCAGCGGTGGCCGACGACACCGGCCTGTTCGTCGACGCTCTCGATGGGGCCCCGGGGGTGTTCACCGCCCGGTACGCCGGCGAGCACGCCACCTACGCCGACAACCGCGCCAAGCTGCTCGCTGCTCTGGATCACACCGAATCGGCAGACCGTGCGGCCCGGTTCGTGACGGTGGCGATGGTGCGGTGGCCCGACGGCTCCGAGGTGGTGGCCCGCGGCGTGTGCGAGGGCGCGGTTTCTGTGCGCGAACTCGGTGCTCGCGGCTTCGGCTACGACGCCGTGTTCGTGCCGTCCGGCGGCGATGGCCGTACCTTCGCCGAGATGAGCGACGACGACAAGCATGCGCTGTCGCATCGCGGCAAGGCATTCGCGTCGCTGGTCGATGCCCTCCGCGCCGCGGAACAGACCCGTCACGGAGGCTGACGAAACCGACTCCTCTTGATTGACCAGGCGTTGGGTCACTGGCGGAGCGTGGCCGAAGATCTCCCGCGGGAAAAGCACATGCGATCACCCTGGCGCCTGGCGCCCGGTCAAGAATTGACGATGGCGACCTCGACGACGAAGCCGAGGTGATCGCTGCCGGGTACGACGATGTCGCTGACCTGGACCGGGATCACCCGGTCATCGAGCAATGCGTGATCGAGCCGGACGAACCGTGGCAGGGCAGCCCCGGTCGGCCATGAGCGGCTGAACCCTTTGCCGAGCGCCTCGTGAGCATCGGCGAGGCCAGTTCCGAGGAGCTCACGAAACTGGGGATGCCAGCGCGACGCGTTGAAGTCTCCGACGAGCATCGTCGGTGGACCGGGCGACGAGGCTCGCCCGGCGAACACACGAAGGTCGTTGTTGAGGTCGGCGAGCGCCGTTTCGTCGGTGCCCGGGAACGGGTGCACGACCATCACCCGCAGGAGCAATCCGTTGACGTCGATGATCGCTTCGATCCCGTACTGGCGCCCGATCAGCACGACGGATCCGTCGACGATCGGGTACCGGCTGAACAGCGCCACCCCGCTCGGAGTTGGCGACGTTTGATCAAGCCGGAACGCGAACCGGTCGGCGACGTCGAGGTCGTCCAACGCTGCGCCCAGTTCGGCGCTGTACTCGGTGACCGCAACCACGTCAACGCCGAGGCCGAGCAGGGTCGCCGCTGCCGCGCGCGGCGTGTCGTTCATGTAGTACGTGTTGGCATGCGCGACGCGCACCGTTGCGGCGTCCAGGGGTGCGAGTGGCGCGCCGCCATCAAACACCACGGGTCCGGTCAGCACCAGCAGCGCCAGCAGGATCATCGCGTTCGTGAGTGCGAGCAGGTGGTGGCGGCCCAGCGCAGCGAGTGCTGCCAGGGGTGCCGCTGGCGCAAGCAGGTACGGCGTGAGCGAGTGCACGACGTAGACCGTTGGGATGCCAGTGATGCCGATCGCTTGCGAGAGCGCGAGCGCACCCATGGTCGCTGTCATCAGCCACGCTGTCAGCCACCCGAGCGTTCGCGTCGCGGGCGTGAGTCGCGCTGCCGTTGCGAGCGCACGACGGACCGGGATGCGGCGACTACTCACCAATGGCGGAGGTCGATCGGCCACCGGTCGATCACGTCGTCGCCGTCGACGAGCCATGCCACCTCGTGCATCGCCATCGTCGGGTCGATGTGCGCTGGCACGACGCGTACGCGATCGCCGACACGGGTCGGGTGCTGCGGGGCGAACGTGATGTGCTCGTCGCTCAAGAACCACACGGTGCTGGAGTCGGGGAGCGCAGCGTCTCCAGCAGGGTCGAAGATCGCTGGGTTGCCATGGTCCATGCCTATCGCCTTCAAGCCCACGTCGGCGACAGCCCGGCGGCCGCTCACCGACACGACCGTCCCGACCACGAAACACGCCTGCACGAACGGATGGCCGAGCTGCGCGTAATGGGTGTCCATCAGCGCGTAGCTGCCAGCCTGCACCTCGCTCAACCGCTTGTCGGCGCGGTGCACGTGGTAGGTGCCCGTCCCGCCACCGCTGATCATCTCACCGCCGACGATGGTGTGCGCAGCCATCAACCGATCGACGGCCTCGATGACGAGCCGGCGATGCTCGTCGCGGTCCGGCACAACCATCAAGTGCCCCTCGTAGCCCATCACGCCGCGAACATCCAGCCCGCGGGCGCGGGCATGGTCGGCCCGGTGCCCGGCCTGTTCGGGCGGGCAGCCGCAACGCGGCAACCCGACGTCGACATCGATCACCACCGAGCGCAGCCCGGCGCGGGCGGCGGCATCGATGGTCTCGACCGAATCGACGGCGACAGTGACCGAGACCAGATCCTGCATGGCAGCCATCGCCGCCAATCGATCGGGGTCGAGCGTCTCGTTGGCCAGCAACAGGTCGGCGCCGATCCCGAGGCGTGCCAGCCCGACCAGCTCGCGCGGTGTCGCGCAGGTGAAGCCGGGGTGCCCGGCTGCCTGCTGCACCGCAGCGAGCGCTGAGCATTTGTGCGCTTTGACATGTGGTCGCAGCAGCGCCCCGGGAAATGCACTGCTCATGGTGGCGATGTTGTGCTCGAGTGCACCCCGCTCGATCACGAGCGCAGGTGTGGGGAGTTGGTCGACATGCACGCCCGCCAGTGTCGCCGACGGCGGTGCGGGCGGTGGGACTTGAACCCACACTTCTTTCGAAACAGGGTCCTAAACCCTGCGCGTCTGCCATTTCGCCACGCCCGCGGCTGGGCCCAACGTTACCGAGTCGGCCGCACGTCGAAGCTAACGAAAATCATGCGGTCACATGGCGCGCTGTTGTGTGCACGCACGTCCGTCGCCGACGCGCTCGACCACGATCGCGGCACCTCGCCGCCGTTCGTCCCGTTCGTCACGTTCGACCTGCGTCAGGCCCAAGCGGCGCGATCGCTCGGTTTCACGGTGCTCGGTGCCTGACGTTGGGGTCTACAATCGTCGGGCAAACCTGAACACGAAGGATCTTTGTTCCCATGGCAATTCGCGCCAAGCTCACGACGCTCGAAGACATCGAGGCCGACCGCAAGAAGGCTCCGGCTGACAAGCCCAAGCGGGTCATCTCCGATGAGGAGAAGGCCACGCGTAAGGAGCGCGTCGTCAAGGCCAAGGATGCGCTGGCCCGTTCGGTGGGAGCCAAGGGTGACCACGTTGCCCCCGGACGCGCTGCGCTGAAGACCTACCTGCAGCGGCTCAACGAGCCCAAGCAGCCCGACGACGCGCAGTTCGAGACGCTGATCGAGGCCCCCTTCAAGGCTCCGCCGAAGAAGAGAACCGACGACCGTCGCTTCTGAGCGATCGCGTCCGGTCGAGTCCGTCGACCAGCCGCAGATCGACCGGACGCAAATCGATCAGCCGCACTCGCAGCACAGCCTGATGCTCGGCCGATCGTTCAAGGTCGCGGCGTACCACGATCGCCCGGTTCGGGACGAGCCTGCGTGTTCGGCTCGTCGTCACGACCTGCCCGTTCATGCTCACCTGAACTCTCGCGGTGCAGAACTCGCCGACCCGCAACGTCAGCCCGTCGGCATCGAACGACGCCCACGTGATCGGCGGTTCCACCTCGATCGGACGAACATCGGCGGGCCACACACCGGGCCGCAACTCGCCGTGGTTCAGCCAGGCTGCGACCGACCGGGCTGCGGCGCGGCCGTCGAGCGCACACATGTCGGCGGCCTCGGCCGGGTGGACAAGGTTTCCGGCGGCGAACACGCCCGGCACCGACGTGGCAAATCCCGCGGTGACTGCCGGCGATCGCGCTCCCTGCGTGATTGCCAGGCCGGCGCGGTAGGCGAGCTCATGATCGGGCACCCAGTCGCCGGTGAACACCACCGTGTCACAGCTCAGCCGGCGGCCGTCGGTCAGGACCAGCGCACTCACCCGGCCGCGCCCTTCGATTGCCGCGATCTCCACACCGGTCAGTAACGGCACCCGGTGGCGAGTGGCCGTCGCGTGGCGGAGGAGTGGCGTGCTCTGGTGGCGGGGGAGCGAGGTGACCATTGCGACCGGTGTGCAGCCCGCGTGGCGCAGCGACCAGATCGCCGAGAAGCT
>JAYURF010000219.1:0-5127 GCA_043756365.1 Acidimicrobiales bacterium | reverse complement strand
CCCTGCCTGGACATAGGGAACCTCTAGTGTCACGCGGGTGACATCGGCCAAGCTCCGGATCGCGACGCGCAGCAGCGCCCAGGCGCGCACCCAGGCCGAACTGGTTGCAGCCGCCATCGAGGCGGCGCACCCCGGCACCTCTGTCGAGTTGGTGTTCGTCGAGACTGTCGGCGACCAGCGTCTCGACGTGCCGCTGCACACCCTCGGCGGCCAAGGCGTGTTCGTCAAGGAGGTGCAGCGCGCCGTACTCGATGGGCGAGCCGATGTGGCAGCTCACTCGGCCAAGGACTTACCGAGCTCGCCCCAGCACGACGACACGGCGGCACTTGCCATCGGCGCGTTCTGTGCCAGACGATCTGCCGCCGATGCCTTGATCGGCGCATCGCTGGATTCGCTGGAGCGTGGGGCGACCGTGGCAACCGGGTCGGTTCGTCGCCAGGCGCAGCTCCATGCGGTGCGACCCGACCTGCGGTTCGTCGACCTGCGCGGCAACATCCAGACCCGCCTCACCAAGGTGCCCGTCGGCGGCGCGCTTGTGATGGCGGTCGCTGCACTCGAGATTCTCGGCCTGACCCACCTCATCGACGATGAGTTGCCGGTCGACCGCTTCGTCCCTGCGATCGGTCAGGGATGCGTCGCTGTCGAGTGCCGGGCCGACGACGACGCGACGATGCGGATGCTCGCGGCAATCGACCATTCGTCCACCCGCCAGTCGGTCGAGATCGAGCGGGCGTTCCTGGCGACGTTGGGTTCGGGTTGCTCGCTGCCCGTCGGTGCCCACGTGCGCGACGATCGGTTGATTGCGTTCATCGCCGATCCCGAACGCGGTCGCCATCTCCAGCGCAGCATCGTGCTCGCGGCCGAACGCGTTGCCGATGTCGACGCCGCGCATGCCCGCCGGCTCGCCGTGGAGATGCAGCGCGATCTGGCCGGGTTCACCGGTTGATGCGTGATGCCTGACGCGGCGGCGTTGCCGCTTGCCGGGTTGCGCGTGGTGGTCACCCGGCCGGTCGAGCAGGCCGAGGTGCTGGCGGCGTTACTGGCCGACGCGGGGGCGACGCCGATCGTGATGCCATTGATCGATCTCGAAGACGTGGCATCCGCGGCCGAGATCGAATCGGCCATCGGTGTGCTCGGCGAGGGGGACTGGGTCGTGGTGGCCTCGGCGCATGCAGCCGGCCGGGTGCGTGAACGTGTGCAGACCTCACCGGCACGCGTGGCTGCCGTCGGCATGACAACGGCGGCGGCGTTGGCCCGCGTCGATCTGGTCGCCGAACGTCAGAGTGCCGAAGGGCTGGTCGAATGCTTCCCGGTCGGCACGGGCACCGGTTCGGTGGTGGTGGTGCAGGCCGCCGAGGGGGCACCAACGCTGGTCGAGGGCCTCGGCCGGCTCGGTTGGCGCGTCGGCCGCATCGATACTCACCGCTCCGTTGCGGTCGTGCCGACCGCCCGACAACAGCTTGCTGTGCTGCGCGCCGACGCGGTGATCTTCACCAGCGGATCGCAAGCGGAGTCATGGGTGCAGGTGTTCGGCACGTCCACTCCACCGATGGTGGTCACGATCGGACCGCAAACATCGAGCAAGGTCGAACAATGCGGCCTCAAGGTGTCGGCCACGGCAGCCGATCATTCCTTGCCAGGAGTGGTGGCCGCGCTACAGGATCTCGTACTGCCTAGCTAACCTTGCTGGCGTTATCCCATGGACGCTCAACGAATCGGACGGCGCTGGCACCTCGCAGGAGGTGCGATAGCGGTAGCGGCAACCCTCGGCGCCTTGCCGGCGGTGTCGGCATCGTCGCGCCGTGCAACCGAGCCGCCCCAGACCGTCGTCACCGTGGTTGCCGACGTGTTCGGCGGATTCCCGTCGGTGTCGGCGGATGGCCGCCTCGTGGTGTTCGAAGGCCGGCCCACCGATGGCTCCGAACGGTCGAACACCGTCTGGTTGCGCGACCGCCTGCCGAATGCCGGTGCCGACATCGAGCTGACGACGCCGCTGCCGGATGTTCGCCTGGGCAACAGTGTTCGTCCGGCGATCTCCGGTGACGGATGCGTGGTGGCAGTGGTAACCGAGATGGGCTACGACCTGTTTCGCGACGACGATGGCAGCGACCGCTGGGACGTTTACCGCCTCGTGTTGCCCGAGTGCGGCGGACAGCTCGGCGACTGGGAGCTCGTGTCCACCCAGTCCGCTCGCGACGGCGACATCAAGGCGCTCGACCGGGTTGTGGCCGACGAGGCACCTGCCATCTCAGAGGTGGGAACCATCATTTCGTTCACCCATCGAGCGCGCGCGAAGGACGAACTGCTCGCCGTGTCGGTTGTCGACGTCACCGAGGTGATCGGAGCGCAGGCCCGCACCAGCCTCGTCGGCGGAACCCCGATCCTGGCTCCGAACACCACGTTTCGCTACGTGGGTCAGCACCAGCCCGACGTTTCGGCCGATGGCCGTTTCGTTTCGTTCACCTCCGATGCGATCAGTGACGCTCCGGTTTCGGAATGGGGCAGCGGTCCGGTTGCTGGCGGGTTCGCCACTCCGCAGGTGTACCTGTGGGACCGGCAAGCCGATCCGTTGGCGATCACGCCGGACGTCACGCTCGTCTCCGCCGTCCCCGCCGTCCCCGCCGACACCGCCGACCCAGCCGGGCCTCGGGTTCCAGCGGTGGACGGGGCGCAGCACTCCGCGATCTCCGGTGATGGACGCTTCATCGCGTTCGAAACAACGTCAGCCGATCTGGCCGGAGACGCCGTCCTGCCCGAGTGCGCGGCGTTGTGCCCGACCCAGATCTACCGCTTCAGCACGATCGACCAATCGTTGATCTTGGTCAGCCGCGAGGCAACCCAGGCCGGCGATCCGTTCGTCGCCGCCGAAGAGGGCGCGAGCCAGCCGGCGATCGTCAACGACGGCAGCCAGGTTGCGTTCGTCACCAAATCGCGCAACCTGTTCGTGATCGCGTCGGCGGCCGGGCTCGAGGCACCCGATGGCGACATCGTCGTGTCCAACGTCGACCTCGGCGTGGTGCATCGGGCCTCCACCCAACCCGATGGAATCACACCCGCACCGGCAACCAGCGCCAACCCGGCGATGTCGGCATCCGGCCATGTGGTGGTGTTCGACACGTTGTCGTCGGGGGCGATCACCGGGGTGCAGGGCCCAGGTCGCCAGGTGGCGGCGGTGGTCCGACCCCCGCGGGTCACGGCACCACCCCTCGACATGGGCACTGTCGGTGTCGGCTTCCCCGGCAACGAGTGGTACATGTCACTGCGCAACGAGGGCCCGTCCACGTTCATGCCGTCAGTGGTGGTGTCGTCCAATCCCGATTTCGCGATCACCGGCGGCACCTGCACGCTCGGCTTGACGGTGGCGCCTGGCGCCTACTGCGATGTGAAGGTCGTGCTCACCCCCAGCGTGCCGGGGCCTGCCCGCGGCGAGATCGTCGTCGCAGAAGCCTTGCTCGGTGGGACATCGGTGACGATGGAGGTGCTCGGTGGTGGCGGCGAGCCGGCCCTCGTCCCGGAACCGTTGTCGGGTTTGGATTTCCCGGTCACCACGGTTGGCCAAACAAGCTCACCGATCAGCACCGGGGTGGCCAACATCGGTTTCGCCCCGACGCTCATTTCGCGGGTCGTTGTCGCCGGCGACAACCCCGACGATTTCGACATCTCCGCCAACAACTGCATCCGTTTCATGATCAACGCCGGGAGTACGTGTTCCATCGATGTGTCGTTCGTTCCAACCGACCAGGGGTACCGCACCGCGACGGTCATCATCGCCAACGATCTCGGCCAGTACACGACCGTGCTCGTCAACGGCTCCGGCACCCGCGTGGTGCGCCTGCAAACGGCCACCAGCAGCATCGATGCGGGTGACGACCTCGGCCTCGGAGGCTCCGGGTTCCCGGCCAACGCGGCCGTGTCGATCTCGTGGGCCGATGGCCGCGGCCAGAGCGTCACCACCATCTCGGCTGATGACGGGTCGTTCCTCGTGCTGCTGCCGACCCGATCGAATGAACGTTTCGGTGATCGTGTTCTCGTCGCCCAAAGCGGCGACTACGTCGCGAAGGCCACCGTCAGCGTGATTCGTCGAGCCGTCGCGAACACCCCCGGTTCGCCGGTGTGGGGACCATAGGTTTCAGTCGCCAAGGTTTCAGTCGCTGGCTAGGCGGCCGTTCACGACAGCGGTGGTCGAGCACCCGGTGCCACCTTGGCGGCCGATCGCTCCGCACGCCACCGTGAACACCACCGGCTGGTCGGCAGGAAGGCCGAGCGGGGTGACGAACTGCTTGGTCGCGTCGACCCCGTCGAGGTTGACGAGGTCCCATTCGAATCGGGTCGGGCCCACCTGCAACGTGGCGGTGCCCTCGTCGCCGAACGGGTTGAGGACGAAAATGTCGGTGATCAAGAACGTGGTGCCCGCGGGCACGATGTAGGCCTGCTCGGTGGATTCGTTGGCCGGCCCACCGCTTGGCAACGACACGGTCTTGGGCTCACCGTCGGTGTCGCCCGCCAGTACGGCGATGGGCGGCGATGTGACAACGGGGGTGGGTGTACCGACCCCGGGTGGTGTCGCAACGGTCGTGAGGGTCACCGCAGGTTCCGTGCCGGCGGCGGCTCGTTCAGCGGCTCGGTCGATCGCCGGGTTGACGATTCCTACCCATGCGCCGACGAGCACTGCGGCGGCAGCAGCCAACGCCGCAATGCGTCCCCACAACCGCTCGGGCACCACCGGGGCCTGGATCAACGAAGCCCCGGCCTGGGCGGTCGGCGCGCCCTGTTGATCGGCATCCACCCGGAATGGCAGTGTTCGCGACCGGCGCGGCCATTGCCGTTTGACGGCGCGCAGCTTCAGCCGAACGAGCGTGGAACCACCCGGTTCGACACCGACCGCCGGCGGGTCGAAGTCGCCATCGACGCGACCGGTCGGGTCGATCAGGTGCATCCGACAACTGGCTTGGGAGTTCCCGGAGTTCTCCACCATCATCTCGTACACGGCCCGGCGGTGGCTCCGGATGGCCGGCTGCAGCATCTGCAGGCGGCGATCGAACGTTGCGGCGATGTTGAGCGTCACCTCGACGTGTTCGACGTCGTCGGGGCTGTGCTGGGGCACGATCCGAATGCCGAGCGCGGTGG
>JAYURF010000218.1:0-5133 GCA_043756365.1 Acidimicrobiales bacterium | reverse complement strand
TGCCCGCTACCACTCCAAGATCCAGCTCCTGCGGATCAACGGGTTGCGTTCGTTGTCGGCCACGCTGTCCGCGACGAAGGACCCCGGGGTTGCGGCTCTCGGTGCGACGAACAAGATGTTCTGGACCGAGATGCATCAGCACGCGATGGAGCTTGCGCTGCACATCTTCGGTGCCAGCTCGATGCTGATCGACACCGGTCCCGCATCCGGATCGTGGCCCGGTGCCGCCCGCGACACCCGTCGCGAGGGGTACCCGGTGAGTCCGATGATGAGCTCGTTCTTCTTCAGCCGGAGCGAAACGATCTGGGGTGGCACCAGCCAGATCCAGCGCAACATCGTCGGTGAGCGCATCCTCGGTCTGCCGAAGGAACCACAGACTGGTTCCTGAAGTGTGCTGTCGGTTGGCTGGTACGGCGTGTCTGAAAACCGCTAGCGAACGGCGTTGTGACGCGGCACACTGGTGGCATGACGATCGGCTTGGAACGTAGCGCTCCACTCGTCGAGGTGACGGGCTTCGGCCTGGGCAGCCTCGGTGACGACCAGTGCTACGGCGCAGTGCTCAGTCGCGACAGTCGCTTCGACGGATGGTTCGTGACCGCCGTGCACACCACCGGCATCTACTGTCGGCCGTCCTGCCCGGCCACCACGCCGAAGCGCCAGAACGTGTCGTTCTTCGCCACGTCGGCAACCGCACAACAGCGCGGGTTCCGGGCGTGCAAGCGGTGCCGCCCCGATGCGTCGCCGGGTTCGCCGGAGTGGAACGTGCGCGCCGACGCAGTAGGCCGGGCGATGCGCCTGATCGCCGATGGGGTTGTCGATCGTGACGGGGTCGGTGGACTTGCCAGCCGCCTCGGCTACAGCGAACGCCACATCAACCGGTTGCTGACCGACGAGCTCGGCGCCGGGCCGCTGGCGATCGCCCGAGCGCAGCGGGCACAAGTCGCCCGCATCCTCATCGAGACCACGATGATGCCGATGACCGACATCGCGTTCGCAGCCGGGTTCGCGAGCATCCGCCAGTTCAACGACACCGTGCGCGAGGTGTTCGCGCTCAACCCGTCGCAGCTTCGTCTCGGACGCCGCGGGTCGTCGTCGCCGACCCCTCACGGCGATCGGTCGATGGAACCCCGCGGCACCACGGTCACCCTGCGCCTCCCGGTGCGCGCCCCGTTTGCTGCGGCGCAGGTGTTCGGTTTCATCGGCGTCCGCGCGGTTCCCGGTGTCGAGTCGTGGGACGGTCACGAATACCGGCGGACGCTGCGCCTGCCGCACGGTGTCGGTCACGTGACGCTGCGCCCCATCGATGGCGCGGTGTCGTGCACGTTGCGACTCGACGTGGTAGCCGATCTGCAGGCCGCCGTGCAGCGATGCCGCAGGCTGCTCGACCTCGATGCCGACCCGGTCGCAGTCGACCGCTCGCTCGCCGCCGATCCTGCGTTCGTTCCGCTCGTGGTCCGCACGCCCGGTCTGCGTTCGCCCGGAGCCGTCGACGGTTTCGAACTGCTGGTGCGAGCGATCCTCGGTCAACAGGTGTCCGTCGCCGGAGCGCGCACGGTGGCCGGCCGCCTGTGCGCCCTCATGGGCGAGCACGTCGGCGGCGAGCACGGCGAAGATGTTCCATGGCTACTGTTCCCGTCGGCGGCGGCGCTGGCGGCGATCGATCCCGATCTGTTGCCGATGCCGATGGCCCGTCGCCGGGCGCTGATCGGCGCGTGCACTGCGGTCGCCGACGGCACGGTGTCGATCGACCCGGGCGTCGACCGGGCCGAGTTGGCCGCACGGCTCGTCGCGCTGCCCGGTATCGGACCGTGGACTGCGCAGTACGTGGCGATGCGCGCGCTCGGCGATCCGGACGTGTTCATGCCAGCCGATCTCGGCGTGCGCCACGCACTCGATGCACTTGGCATCGCCTCGGCGCCCAAGCTCGCCGCTGAGCATGCGCTCCGCTGGAGCCCATGGCGTTCCTACGCACTTCATCACCTGTGGCATTCACTGTCACCCGCACCCGCACCATCGAGGAGCCAATCATGAACAGCGCAGTTCGACCTGTACCAGCACCGATCTCGATCACGACGATGCCGTCACCGATCGGAGTGCTCACCATTGCCGCGAGTGATGCCGGCCTGCGGTTCGTGATGTGGGAGGTCGATGCACGGCCGATCCCATCCGCGGCAGAGTCAGAGTCAGAGTCCGAGTCCGGTGATGCGCCCACCGGCTCGCAGCGCGAGGCGATCCTGCAGACGGCAGCGACCCAGCTCGACGAGTACTTCCGCGGTGAACGCACGGATTTCGACGTTCCGCTCGATCCGCAGGGCACGCCGTTCCAGCATTCCGCATGGGCAGCGCTGCGCGCCATCCCGTACGGCTCGACCGTTACCTACGGGCATCAGGCGCGCATGCTCGGTGACGTCCGCAAGTCACGTGCGGTTGGCGCAGCGAACGGCAAGAACCCGATCGGGATCGTGGTTCCGTGTCACCGGGTGGTCGGAGCCGACGGCTCGCTCACCGGTTTTGCGGGCGGCCTCGCGGCGAAGGCGTGGCTGCTCGATCACGAGCGGGCGGTCACCGCCGGCTGACGCCATCGGCCTCTGGCTGACGAACTGCGGCCCGGTCAGGCGCGATTGCGGGCGCGAGCCTGTTGGTCGCGGCGGCCCTTGGCCTCGGCCTGCTTGCGTTCCTTGGCGGCCTTGCGACGGGCCTTGGTGTCGTCGTCGGCTTCGTTGACGAGTACGACGAGCGGAGCGGGCTCTTCCTCGCGGTCCGGCAACGCGAGCACCTCGTCGTGCTTGAGCACACGGGTGAGCACCACCGATGCGGCAGCCTCACCGGCGACAGATGCCGCCAGGGTAAGCCGCACAGTGGCGACCCCGTGACGTTCAATGAGTCCGGGCGTGACCTCGGCGAGATCGGCCTCGGTCGGGTTCTCGGACGCATCGCCGAGTTGCTCGATGCAGTCGGCCAGGCACAAGTCGGTCAACACAGTCGCGACCTGTTCGAGGGACCCGGTCATCCTGCCGCGGGCAACGGTCGAGCGAAGCGCCAAGGTGCGTGCCGCCGGCGTCTCGATCTTCTGGCCGCCATCGCCGCAGATCTTGTCGATCGCCTCGCGGTGGTCGTCGGGCAACGAGGCGATGAGCGTCTCGATCTCGTCGTCGGTCATTGCCATCATGGCCCGGTCGAGGAGGGCCAGCGCCTGGATGCGGTTCTTCATCTGATTCACGGCCGTCGAGGCTACCGAAGGAACCGCGCGGCCGTGTTTCGGTGACGACCAACAGGCTTGCTCAGGACTCGCGTGCTGGGCGCTCAAACATGGGCGCCGGACTTCGGCACCGCGGGACTCACGACGACCTTCAGCGCTCCCGTGTCGGCGGCCCGTGCAAACGTGTCGTAGGCGTTCATGAAGTCGTCCATGGCGAAGTGGTGCGTCACGAATCGGCCGGCATCGAGTTGGCGCCCGGTCGTGAGCCGCAGCAAAGTCGGCGTTGAGTACGTGTCGACGAGGCCGGTCGTGATGGTGACGTTCTTCGACCAGATCTGCTCGAGGTGCAGTGTCGCCGCTGTGCCGTGCACACCGATGTTGGCGACATGTCCGCCGGCACGCACCAGGGACGTGGCGAGTTCGAACGTGGCAGCGATGCCGACTGCTTCGATGGCGACGTCGGCCCCGAGGCCGCCGGTGATCTCGCGTACCACGTCGAGCGGATCCCGTCGTCCGTTGTTGACGACTATGTCGGCTCCGAACACCTTCGCTGCGTCGAGGCGACTGTCGGCCAGGTCGATTGCCACGATGTGGCTGGGGCTGAACAGACGGGCTCCCATGATCGCAGAGAGCCCGATCGGGCCGGCACCGACCACTGCGACGACGTCTCCTGGCTGCACGCAGCCATTGAGAACGCCCACCTCGTAGCCCGTAGGCAGGATGTCCGCCAGCATCAAGATGTCCTCGTCGCTGGCGCCGGCCGGGATGGGATAGGTCGAGGTGTCGGCGAACGGCACTCGCACGAACTCTGCCTGAGTCCCGTCGATGAGATGGCCGAGGATCCAGCCGCCACCTCCGAGGCACTGACCGTAGCGAGATTCGCGACAGTACCGACACGATCCGCACGCCGTGATGCACGACACGAGGACGCGGTCGCCGGGCTTCACGTTCCTCACCGAGGCACCGATCCGCTCGACCGTGCCGACTGCTTCGTGACCGAGGATGCGCCCTTCGGTCACTTCGGGGACATCGCCTTTCAGGATGTGCAGGTCGGTGCCACAGATCGTCGTCGCATCGACGCGGACGATTGCGTCGGTGTCGTCGATGATGTTCGGCTTCGGGACCTCGTCCCACGACTTGACGCCGGGCCCGTGGTATACGAGCGCGTGCATGAGATCGATGCCGCGAGCGCTCGTCTGACGTTGAGCCGGCGTGGGTGTGCTGTCTGGCGCCGGAGGGGCGGTTGCGAGGGTTGACATGACGTCCTCCATGGTGTTGTTCGATCAATGATTGGTCGAGGGGGATAGGGACCGCTCTGCGGTCAGTGCCTGATCGCAGCGACTCGGTTCTTCACAGGTCCATCCTCTGCCCGAGCGCGAACTGCATCCAGGGCCTTCTGTCACTTTCGGCGGGCGACACGCAGGAGGCGTGGGAGGGTGGTGACGTTCGGCCCTAGCGGCGTCAGCCTCGGTCGGGGACGCTCGGAGCTGACGGTCGTCGCTCGACGCACCAGACTGGAGAACCTGAGAGGAAAATCATTGAGATTCGATCCGGTCACGACTCCGGTCGCGGTCGCCGTTGCGGCGGCGGCCGATGCGCTGCGCAAACGGGGCTGCGGCTGCCGCCGCCACGTCCGAGACGCGCGCGAACCTGCGCTCCTCGCCACACGGTGATTGCACTTCTCCCTGGGCTGGCCGTACTGCGGCGGTACCAAGTCGGGTGGCTGCGCGTTGACCTCGTAGCCGGGTTGACGGTGGGAGCGATGCTGATCCCGCAGTCGATGGCGTACGCCGAACTGGCCGGCTTGGCACCGCAGTTCGGGTTCTACGCAGTGATCGGCGCGCTGGTCGTCTACGCGCTCGTGGGAACGAGCCGCCATCTGGGAGTCGGCCCGGAACCGGGCACGGCGATCCTGGCTGCAACCGGAGTCGGCA
>JAYURF010000217.1:0-1901 GCA_043756365.1 Acidimicrobiales bacterium | reverse complement strand
TGGCCGTGAACGCCGGCTCGAGCAGTCCAATCAGCTCGTCGAGCGGACCGGCGAGCGCAGGCACCGCAGACGCGACGTGTGCGGCACGGATCATGGTCCGCTCCAGTTCCGCAAGCGGCTCGTTCGTCGACGCTGGCACAAGCGACGAGACCGGAATCGTGCCGCACGCGCGACCCATCCGTGCGGCCATCACCGATCCGTCAGCGCCCTTCAGCACTGCCTTGACTGGTACACCGGGTACGTGGTCGTTCCACATTGTTCGCGTCGCCGCGTCATACCGTCCGGGTGGGGCGACAGTGAAACCAAGTTCGTCGCGGCGCTCCCACACGAGGAGGTCGTTGTGATGAATGATCTCGCCACGATCGTCGGCGAAGGTCTTCGCCCACATCGTGCGATCGCCGTCGTCGACCCGGACGACGCAGCGCTGACCGGGTCGGTACCGAACCATTCGGCTTCCGGGGAGCCCGATCAACGCAGCGAGCGATGGCAGCGCCCGGTCGTCGGTCGCAAGCGAAACGCGCAGAAAGCCGAACGGCTCGGCACGGATGACCCAGCCGGCGTCGGGTGGGGCGTCGGCGAATGCCTCGACGTTGGCCACCACCTGTGGCCCATCGATGGTTTCGAGAGTGATCGAGAGGTACGGCGCTGCATCGGGGTAGAACTTTCCGTACGTGCGTCGCAGCGGGCGACCCCGGGGCCACCATTCCGGCGTTGCTGCGCCACCTTCGATCAAGTCGATGATCACGTCGTTCGACTGGGCTGCGACCAACTGTCGGCAGTACAGATCGTGGGCTGCGCCACAATCAGTGGGGCTCATCATCGACCTTCCCAACGCATTCGCGGATGGCTCGCATCGTGACCGCTGCTAGGTTCCGACGGCGATGGAGGTCACGAGGCTGCTGGTGATCCGGCACGGACAATCCGAGTGGAACGCGATCGGACGCTGGCAAGGTCACGCCGATCCGTCGCTTTCGGATCTGGGACGCAGGCAGGCGATCGAAGCTGCCAGCGCGATCGGTGGCGTCGACGGGATCATCTCCAGCGACCTACGGCGGGCATCCGAGACGGCGGCGCTGATCTCCGCGCACACGGGAATCGGTCCGGTGGTCGTGGACGAGCGGTTGCGCGAACGCGACGCCGGGGAGTGGACCGGGCTGACCAAGATTGAGATCGAACAGCAATGGCCTGGCTGGGTGGCGCAGGGCCGTCGACCGGGCGGGTTCGAGAGCGCTGCCTCGGTGGTCGCGCGTCTGCGCGCATCCTTCGCCACGCTGCACGCTGCCCATACCGGAGCTTCGCTGCTGGTGATCGCCCACGGCGGCGTGATCCGTGCGCTGGAGAAGGCACACGGCATCGCCGGTGAGTCGATCGAGAACCTTGGCGGAGTTGCGATCGAGGTGTCGTCTACTGGCGACATGATCGGCGAACGCCTGGCGCTACTGAACGGTGACGGGGTGGCAATCACTCATAACGACCAGTTGTAGATCGACGTCGACACCGCTCCAGGGTGCGCGCCGACGAGTGCGAGGAGTTGGTCGATGTGCGACAACTGCTCGGCATCGGTCACGGCATGATGCAACATCACACCTACCGGCCGATCTCCGTACACGCTCCGCTGCACGCTGCCCTCAACAATACGGCGCGCGATCGCCACACCGAGATCATGCGCCGAGGGTGGACCGCCCTTCCCGGTGGCGAACCAGTCGACGGTGACCGGCACCTCGCAGAGCTGGCGACGCCCGAAGCGCTCGGCGGAATGGTCACGCGACAGCACCTTGAAACCGAGGTCAATCAACACCGACGCAGTCACGTCGGTGCAGCGGTTCCAGGGCGGCGTAAAAATCGGATCGACCCAGCGGCCCAGCGCGTCGTCGAGCCGCAACCGGCCAGCAGCGATGTCG
>JAYURF010000216.1:0-1902 GCA_043756365.1 Acidimicrobiales bacterium | reverse complement strand
CGAGGTCGTTGACCGCGACGATGTCGATGTCGACGCCGCGCTGCTTGGCGGCCCGGAAGAAGTTGCGACCGATACGACCGAAACCATTGATACCAACACGAACCGTCATGACGACATGCCTTTCACGAGTCGAAAACCGCCAGCAGGCTATCCCTCATCGGGCCGCTCTGGGCCGGGTCAGTGATGCAGGTCGCGATGGGTGATCCGGGGGCGATAGCCCCTGGCCACCATCCACGTACCGATCTCCTCCGAAAGTGCGACCGAGCGATGATGCCCCCCTGTACAGCCGATGGCCAGCGACAGGTAGCTCTTGCCCTCGGCGGCATACGCCGGCAGCAGCAGCTCGAGCAGGTCTTCGAAGCGCTGCAGAAACTCGCCGGTGGCGGGCTGATCGAGCACGTAACGGCGCACGGGCTCGTCGAGGCCAGTGAGCGGACGGAGGTCGTCGACCCAGTGCGGGTTCGGGAGGAACCGCACGTCCATCACCATGTCGACAGCGAGGGGCAGGCCGTGCTTGAAGCCGAACGAGGTGACCGCAACCTGCATCGTCGCCGTCTCCGCCTCACCCCCGAACGTATCGACGATCAGCGACTTGAGCTGATGCACGTTCAACACCGACGTGTCGATCACCAGGTCGGCTGTCTCCTTGACGGGCTCGAGCAGCGTCCGTTCACGCTCGATCGTCGAGACCATCCCGCTCGCTCCGTCATCGAGGGGATGCTTTCGCCGGGAGCTGCCGTACCGCTTGACGAGCTCCGCCGTCGATGCATCGAGGAACACCACCCGAACGCGATGGCTCGCGCGCAGCCGGTGGATCGCCTCGAGGACTTCGTCGGGATGAGCGGTCGGCCCGATAACCACACCCAGGCGCGAGAACGCGCCGGGGCCGCTGCCCAGCTCGACGATCTTGTCGAGGAGTTCGATCGGCAGGTTGTCGACCACGAACCAGCCGAGGTCTTCAAGATCGTCGGCCGCCTGCGAACGGCCGGCGCCGGACAGGCCGGTGATCACCAGAACGTCGGTCACGTGCCCAATGGTAGGCGTTGCTTGCGCGTGCGCAGGTACAGCAGGCGCGGAATCGTGCTCGCAGCCGCATACTCCTCGGCTTTGGCCAGGAACCCCGGTGGTGGCGCTGGTTCCATCATCTGTTCGACCAACATGCCGTTGTCGGCCAGCGCGTTGACGTACCGGCTGAGCGGGCGGTGGATGAACGGGATGAACACATCCTTTTCCACCTCCTCGATCGTCTCGTCCTCCACCAGGTACGGGCCGATCCGCCAGTACTGCTCGGGCGGGTCCAGGAACTGATCGTCGATCCATCCGCTGTTGGGTGTCTGCAGTAGCGGATGGTTCAGGAAGAAGCAGAATCGGCCACCGGGTCGCAGCACTCGGGCCACTTCGGCGATCGCCTCGTCGACGTCACGGATGTGCTCGAACACCAAGCAGGCGACGACCGCGTCGAAGCTTTCGTCGGCGAACGGCAGCGCTCCGGCCCCGGCCTTGGCGAAGCTCGCTCCGCCGCCGCGTTCGTGGGCGATACGCACCTGATTCCAGGTGGGATCGATGCCGATCACCACATCGGCGCCGAGGTTTGCCGCGAGGCGGCTGATCTGGCCGTCACCGCAGCCGACATCAAGGATCCGCCGGGCGCCGGCAAGCTCCTGGGCAGCCATCGGCATGATCTGCTCGACGTATTCCGGATCGGCCCCATCGGTGAACCCGTCGATCCACCACCCCGCGTGGGTCTCCCACAGATCATCATCAGCCATATCGCTGCCATCGTACGGCCCCGCCGTTCATCCATTCCCTCATCGTCCGAGTCCACGCGTGTCGTCCGAGTCCACGCGTGTCGTCCGAGTCCACGCGTGTCGTCCGAGTCCACAGAGGGGGACCCGAGTGGCG
>JAYURF010000215.1:0-1902 GCA_043756365.1 Acidimicrobiales bacterium | reverse complement strand
CGGTGTCAGCGACGGGATCGTCACCTGATCGCGGGCGCCTGGTGGCTGCGGGTCGCGACCGCCGGGGCGTAGCTGGCCCCGTGTCGGCCGCAGGCGCGGCCGGGTCGGCGCCACCGGCGTCGAGAATGCTGTCGTCCATGGGAATCCCTTCTGACGCGCTCGCCCACGGGGCGATCGCGGTGACGAGCGGGCTCGCGCCGTGCAGCCGCTGACTCGTCGATCGATGTTGTGCAGCCAACGCCGACGAAAGGCCGACGACGACTGAGGTGAATGTGGGGGCGCTGCCCCTGCTCGGAGATCATGGTGTACGCCCAGTGCACGGGAGTGAAATCGCACGGAGTCTATCGGTAGTTGACGCCTGGCACCGGCATCCTCGGCTGCGTAGAGCGCAAGCCGTGCCACGGTGAGCGACCACCAGCGAGGACGCCGACCCTGGCCCGGCCGACGCCCCCGGCTCTCGGCCCTCGGCGAACTTTGTCGGTCTCACCAGGCACAGCCGGTCGTCAGCGACAAAGTTCATCCGGGACCGACCGAACGACGTGAGCGCCTCCGTCAGCGATAGCGACGCATGTGCACGCTCTGCACCAGTGCCAACAGCACGAAGAAGGTCACCAAACTCGACCCGCCGTAGGAGATGAACGGCATCGGCAGACCAGTCACCGGCATGATCCCAATCGTCATGGCCGCATTCTGGAACACCTGCCACAGGATCATCGTGAACACCCCGGCACAGATGTAGGTGCCGAGCATGTCCTTCGACAGATGGGCGATCCGCCAGATCCGCAGCAGCATCAACACGAAGAGGCCGAGAATCACCGCGCAACCGATCAGCCCGAACTGCTCGCCCACAGCGGAGAAGGGAAAGTCGGCCCACTGCACGGGGATGTCGTTCCTCGAGTTCGTCATCTGACCGTCCAGCCAACCTTTGCCGCGCACACCGCCGGTAGCGATCGCTCGAACTGCGTTACGCGGTTGGTAGATGTAGTCCTTGAGCACCGCGTCGGTGGAGTTCTGGTCGAAGAACGCCTCAATCCGGCGCAGCTGGTAGCGGTTGACAACGCCGCTGACCACCGCGGCAATGACGGTCGCCACCGACATCAGCGTGATCAGCGCGATGTACTTCGGCTTCGCCCCGGCCACGAGCAGGACACCCATCGCCATCGCCACCATCACCGATGCGGTCCCGAGGTCGGGTTGGATGATGATCAGTGCCGTCGGCACCCCGACCATGATCAAACCACCCAGAAAACGCGGGTACGACACCTCCTCGCTGCGGTCCTCCGACAGGTACGCAGCCAGCGCGAGCAGCACCGTCGCCTTGGCGAACTCGGCGGGCTGCAACTTGATCGGGCCGAGATCGAAGCTGAGCCGTGCCCCGCCGCTGACCGTGCCGGCGACCACCACGAGCACCAGCATCATGATCGTGCACCCGTAGAGGAACCGAGCCCGCTCGCGCAACATCTCGTAGTCGACTGACATGACGATCACCATCGCCACCACAGCGACGAGGGCGAACACGACCTGGCGGGTGACGTACTGGAACGGGTCGGCCTGCTTGGTCCGCGATGCCGAGTAGACCACGAAGCACCCGATCGTGGCGAGCGTGGCCTGGAGGAACATGAGGAACCAGTCGATGTTGCGACTCGGGTCGCTCGGCGACGACCTGACGTTGCCGAGCCCAGAATCGGGTCGCCGGGTGAGGAGCGACGTCATGGTCGCTTACTCACTGACCGACGCGTCGTAGCCGCCGAGGCACGTCTGATCGGCGAGCTCCTTGGGCGGTGCCGGATACGGCGAGTTGAGCTCCAGCGGGGCGGCAGGCAGCACCTCGTCGGTACCACCGGGGAGCCCCTCGGCCAAGGCGGTGAAGATGCACTTCACCACCGGTGCAGCGGCCTTCGA
>JAYURF010000214.1:0-5148 GCA_043756365.1 Acidimicrobiales bacterium | reverse complement strand
TGTTCGCGTCGGTGACCAAGACCAAGCGGGCCGTTGTGGTGCACGAAGGTGTCACCCGGTGCGGGTTCGGTGCCGAATTGTCGAGCCGCATCCACGAGGAGCTGTTCGGCGAGCTCGTTGCGCCGGTGCAGCGCGTCGGTGGGGCCAACACGCCGGTGCCGTATGCCTCCAACCTCGAGGCTGATTTCATCCCCCAGCAGTCCGACATCGAAGCCGCCGTCCGCCGCGTGACCGCCTGACGGGGCAACCACGGCCCGAGTACCAGGCCGGCTTCAGGTGCCGCAGAACGTTTGGTACCGGTCCGCGCGCGGCGGGGATGGACGGGCGTAGCGCTCGAACCCGGTGCGCTCGTCGAAGGGCATGGTCAGCACATCGAGCAGGTTCTGGAACGGGGTCAGGTCGCCGTTCGTCGCCGCGTCGAGGGCTTCCTCGACGAGGTGGTTGCGGGGAATGTACACGGGGTTGACCCGGTCCATCGCCGCCCCGACAGCGCCGGCGTCGCGTGCTTGGGTGCTGAGCCGTTGTGTCCATCGCCCCGACCACGCATCGAACTCAGCGGGCTCGGCGAACAGTGTCCGAGCGGCATCGGCCTCACCGCGAACCGCCGCTGACAACGCCCGGAACAACATGGTGAAATCGACGTGATGAGTGTGCATCAGTGTCAGGAGGTCATCGAACAGTTCGTCGTCGCCATCGCCTGGCGTGCGAGCGTCCAGCCCCAACTTGGCGCGCATGCCATCGGCCCAGTACCGCTGGTAGCGGTCGGGAAAGGCTTGCAGTACCTCGGTGGCGGTCGCGATTGCCCGCTCCGTGTCATCGCCGAGCAGCGGCAGCATCGCCTCGGCCAGGCGGGCCAGGTTCCACTGGGCGATCTTCGGTTGGTTGCCGTAGGCATAGCGGCCGCCATGGTCGATCGAGCTGAACACGGTGGCGGGATCGTAGGCGTCCATGAACGCGCACGGGCCGTAGTCGATGGTCTCGCCCGAGACGGTCATGTTGTCGGTGTTCATCACGCCGTGGATGAACCCGACCAGCATCCACCGCGCGATGAGCGCCGCCTGGGCATCCACGACGCCGTCGAAGAACGCGAAGTATCGGTCGTTGGCCCCCAACGCGTCGGGCCCCAACGCGTCAGAATAGTGGCGGGCGATGGCATGGTCGGCCAGGCGTTGCAGCACGGTCGGGTCGGTATGGTTCGCTGCGTACTGGAACGTGCCAACGCGCAGATGGCTGGCCGCGATGCGGGCCAGAACCGCGGCGGGCACCATGGTGTCGCGAGCGATCTGTTCGCCGGTACGCACCACCGCTAGCGCCCGGGTGGTCGGTACGCCGAGCCCGTGCATCGCCTCGCTGATCACGTACTCGCGCAGCATCGGGCCGACAGCGGCTTTGCCGTCGCCGCCGCGGGCGAATGGCGTGCGGCCCGAGCCCTTCAGGTGGAGGTCGCGGCGGTGCCCATGCACATCGATCAACTCGCCGACGAGCAGCGCCCGGCCATCGCCGAGACGTGGGGAGAACCCGCCGAACTGATGCCCCGCGTAAGCCTGGGCCACCGGCGATGCCCCGTCCGGCACGGCGTTGCCAACCAAGACGGCCACGCCGGCGGGAGTGCGCAGCGACTCGGGGTCAAGGTTCAGTTCGGTGGCCAGAGCGTCGTTGAGGACCAGCAGTTCGGGCGTTGGCACCACGGCCGGCTGCCATGGTTCGTACAGGCCGACGAGGTCGCGGACGTAGGTGTTCTCGAACGCGAACGTTGGTCCGGCAGCGACGCTCATCGAGGTTCACGCTGCCGATCTGGCGAGCAGGGTGTTCATCTCGTCGATCTCGTGACGCTGCCCCTCGGCGATCTGTCGGGCCATCAACCGCACGTCATCGACGCCGGCGGCTTCGGCGGCCTGTTCGGCCATATGCACGCCACCTTGATGATGCGCACTCATCAGCGTGACGAAGATCTCGTCGGCATCGCCGCCGGATGCCGTGGCCAGGCCGATGAACTGGTCTTCGGTGGCCATTCCCGGCATCTTCGCCGACTCCACCGGGTGACCCATCCAGGCCATGGCGGTGTCGGACTCGTTCACTTCCGATTCACCGAAGCTGCGCAATATCTGGACCATCCGGCCGATCTCGATGTTCTGACCGACGACGACCTCGCGTGCGATGGTTTGCAACGCTGGGTCGGTGTCGGGCCGATCGAGGAACAGCAACCCCATCTGCACAGCCTGCTCGTGGTGCACGCGCATGTCCCGCAGGAACCCCACATCGGTCGCGTTGGGGTCGGCGAGCGCCCGGTTGTTGCCGATGACGAGGCCTGCGGCACCGGCCAAGACCGTCAGGGCGATGGCGATGACCACCACGTTGACCGGGTTGCGCCACCACGGCAGCACCTCCACCGCGTCACGCTCGATGCCGTCGTTCCCGTTCCCGTCGTTGAATGATCGCGGTGTTTCGAGGATGCTCACGTTTGTAGCCTCCCACGCCTATCGGGTAAGAACATCGTCATGGCCGTTCCGATCAGCATCCCCAAACTTGGTGTCAGCATGACCGAGGGCACTCTCGTCGAATGGTTGGTGGCCGACGGTGACACCGTCAACGCCGGCGACATCTTGTATCGCGTCGAGACCGACAAGGTGGAAAATGAGATCGAAGCCCCGTCGGCCGGTGTCATCCGGATCACCGGCGAGGAGGGCGAGACCTACGAGGTCGGCACCCAGATCGGTCTGATCGAGTAGCTCACGGCCATGGACATCAACGGAAAGGTCGCCATCGTCACCGGGGCGGCAACGGGCATCGGCCGCGCCACCTCGTTCGCGCTTGCGGTTCGCGGTGCAGCAGTGGTGGTGGCCGACATCGATGCAGATGGCGCAGCCGCGGTCGCCGCCGAGATCGAACGGCGCGGCGGACGCGCCATCGGATTCCGTGCAGACGTGTCGGTACCCGCCGATTTGCGTGAACTGTTCGCGATCGCGGAGCGCACCTTCGGCGGCGTCGACATCGTGCACAACAACGCCGGCCTGATCGGCGGTGAGCCGTTGTGGCCCGATGCATCGCTGGAGAAGATCGCAACAGTTATCGCGGTCAACGTCGGCGGCGTGGCCATGGGCACCCAGCTCGGCATCCTGGCGCTGCGCCGCCGCGGCGGGGGAGTGATCGTCAACACTGCCTCCACGGCTGCGCTGCGCCCGCTACCGACCGATCCGGTCTACTCGGCGACTAAGGCGGCCGTCGTACGGATCACCGAAAGCTGTGCGGATTTTGCGGCGGAGGGGATCCGGGTCAACGCCGTGCTGCCCGGCATGGTCGATACCGACATGACCCGCAAGCACACCGGCGACGGGATCCGGCCGGCGGCGTGGCTGGCACCGATCATCGCGACGACCACGTTGTTGGCGCCCGAGGACGTCGCCGCGGCCGTGATCGAACTGATCCTCGACGACACCGCGGTGGCCCTCGCCCACGTGGTGACCAGCCCGGTACCAGCGCCGGACAACGCCTGACCCGCAGTGGGTGCTGGTTGACGCCAGTACTGGTCAACGCGGGTGACGCTGCGCGTCGATTGCGCCGATGATCTGGCGCACCAGGTCGGCATCGACCACTACTCCGCCGTCGGCGATGTGGCGTGAGACGGCGTCGGCATCGGCGCAGCCGAGGCCCGACTCGTCCATGAACTCAGCCATCGTGCGCACGTCACCCTGGCGTGGTCCCGGCTCGTCGTCGCGGACCATCAGCAACAGTCGCACGAACGACGCGACGATCGAGTTGGGATCGTCCGCCTCGAAGAACACCGTGCGACCGCCGGCGGCAAGGAGACCCTGAGGACGGATGACCAACCGCGACCGGCTCGACGGGAGCAGCTCGCCGATGTCGACGCGATAGGTGGCCGCCAGAGCGGTCACGACGGCGAGGTCCAGCGGCAACAGTCCGAGCTCGGCCTCGCGAAGGTTGCGGCGCGAGAAGTGTCCGCGGCTGCGAACGGCGAGCAACGCGAGCGGGAGCCGGCCACGTTCGTGGGTGAGGCGTTCGCCGAGCGCACGGACGAATTGCGGGCTCGCTGTCTCTGTGATGATTTCGCCGCGCACCCGATTCCTCCCTGGCGCGTTGCGCCGCCACGCGTACCCGCACGTGAACCATGGGCTGTATCGGCATTCGGTGGGGTCGAGTAAAGTCCCTTGTTGTGCCGCAGTTGGACACCAATCGGCACGGTCAGCGCGGAGATGCCGCGCGTGCTGTGCCGGCAGCGGCTGTGCTGAAGGTGACCGTGCTGAAGGGCTGGTCCTTGTCGACCCGCGGTTCGGTCGGGAGTCCGAGAACCCGTTCGCCGATGATGTTGCGTTGGATCTCGTCGCTGCCCCCGGCGATCTGGTACCCCGGCGCGCCAAGCACATGCGCGGTCCACGCGTACGTGCCCCACTCGCCGGTGTCGGCGAGCAACCGCGGTCCGAGAATTCGCGAGATGCAGCGACTGACGCGGGTCATGTTGGCCGTCCACATCAGCTTGCCGAGCGACCCCTCCGGGCCGGGGGTTTGCCCGGCCTTCAGACCGGCTGCCGCACGACGATTGGTGTACAGCGCCACCTTATGCTGGATGAAAAGATCGGCCAGTTCATTGCGTACCACCGGATCGGCGGTGAGCCCGAAGTGCTGAGCTGCGGCGAGCACCTGCTTGTACCCGCCGCCGGTGTGGGCACTGCTGCTGCCGCTGGAGTGGTCGCGCTCGAAGCCGAGGCAGGTGATCGCCACCCGCCAGCCGTCACCGACCGGGCCGAGACGCAGCGAATCGGGAATGCGCACCCCCGTGAGGAACACCTCGTTGAAGTTGGCACCCCCGCTCATCTGGCGGATCGGCCGGACATCGACGCCCGGCGCGCCGAACGGCACGAGGAACGCAGTGAGGCCGCGGTGCTTGGGCACGTCGAAGTCAGTGCGGGTGATCGCCAGTCCCCACTGCGCGAACCGGGCACCTGAGGTCCACACCTTCTGTCCGTCGAGCACCCATTCGTCGCCGTCGCGTGTGGCCCGCGTGGTGAGCGAGGCGAGGTCCGAGCCGGCGGATGGTTCGCTGAACAGCTGGCAGCCGTAGATGTCCTGGCGCATCAGCGGCACCAGGAATCGTTCGTGCTGTTCGGCGGTTCCGTACGCGGCGATCGTGGA
>JAYURF010000213.1:0-1905 GCA_043756365.1 Acidimicrobiales bacterium | reverse complement strand
CCGATGGCAGCGTCGTCAGCACGTAGGGAACTACCCCGACCGTCATAGCGAATCGACCGCGCGCCGCGTCGATCAAGGTTCCTCGGAAGAAGAGTTCTTCCGCGACAGCGTTGACGCCAGCCAGGGCCATCACCCACCCGACCGCAGAGGAGTCAGCCGTTCTGAGCAGTTCGTCGATCGCGTTGTCGAACAGGTCGATGCGGTGGAGCACCCATGAACCGGCGATGAAGATGCCGAACATGGCGCTGGCCGCCAGCACGCCGATGCCGGCATCTACTGTGCGGCGTCGATCTGGTCGCGATCTGGTGGGCGCCAAGACGTACGCCACGATCCAGGTGGCGGCCATGCCGAATCCTGCCGCGTAGAACTCCCAACTTCCGTCGTCGACGTTGAGCGTTATTCCGAGCAGGGCGGTACCGACGACGAGCGCAACCGCAGCAACGCGGGTTGATCGGGGGTCCACGACCCGGTGAACAACGAGGGTCATCTGGAGACAGAGGCCGCGACGTGATCGAGTCGGTCGGACAACGCAGCGGTTGCTGCCCGCACGAACGACTGTGGATGATGCCCGGTGAGCGCCTCCAACCGACGTTCGGTGACTTCGACCGGGTTGACGAGCGACTGCACGAGGGCCCGGGCGGTTGTCATGTCGACATCGGTCACCAACCGAAGCCAACGCACCGACAACCCCGGCGAAAGCACCGGAACGGGCACGATGATCAGCCTTTTGCGCAGCAACTTGGCGACGGTTCCCATCATGTTCCGGTACGTGGTCGACTCGGGAGCTCCGATGTCATAGTGGCCAGCGGGTATATCAGAATCGAGACAGCGGATCAAGTACGAGATGACGTCGTCGATCGCGATCGGCTGGGTCGCGGTGTTGACCCAGCGGGGCGTCACCATCACTGGCAGGCGTTCGACGAGTTGGCAGAGTATCTCCCAACTGGCGCTTCCTTGGCCGATCACGATCGCTGCCCGAAGGGCAACGGTGTCGATGTGTTCGCTCAGCACGTTTTCCACTTCTCGCCTACTGCGTAGGTGGGGGGAAAGATCGTCCTCGCCTCGTCCCAGTCCACCGAGGTAGATCACTCGGTGAACGCCGGCGGCTCGTGCAGCGGTGGCGAAGTTCAAGGCACCTTGGCTGTCGGCAGCGGCAAAATCGCTGCGATCGAGCGAGTGCACGAGGTAGTAAGCGATGTCGACGCCTTGCAGGGCTGCGGTCAAGCTCTCCGGCTTCGTCACGTCCCCCTCGACTTCGACCGCGTTGTCGGTGCGCGGTGATGGCGTTCGAGTCATTACCGACGGGTGGTGACCTTCGGCGAGTAGCCGATCGACGAGGTGCCGACCGACGAAACCGGATCCTCCAGCGACGAGGATGTTGATTCGTGGCATGGCCATGTCAGGGTGCTCTCAGTTTCGGTTGCGAGCCGGTCACTGTACGGTCAGCACTTCGCCGTTCACGGAGATCTCGGTGCGGTTCGGATAGAAGGACACGTGCCCGGCGAGCTTGGCCGCTGCTGAGATCGGTGTTTCGTAGCCCCACACGATGCCGTCGTGGATTTGGCCGCCGATGTGAGCCGACCAGTACGAGGCCTCACCTTTGAACGGGCATGTTGTGTGGAACGACGTCGGAGACAGGACATCCATGCGTACGTCGACCTGTGGCAGGTAGTAGCGCGTCGGCAGCCCCGTCTCGTCGAGGCGAAGGGCGCGGTCGGTTGCCGCGAGCAACTCTCCGTCCAGGCGCACCTCGACGTGGTCGTCGCTCGGCGTGATGGTGATGGCGTGGGCAGTCGTCATGGACCATGTAACACCGGGGTAGCCGTCCACCATTCCGGACGGCAGTGCGCCCGACCTGCGACATTGACTCGTTCAGCGCGACACCGGGGCGGCGATGAGGTCGCG
>JAYURF010000212.1:0-5170 GCA_043756365.1 Acidimicrobiales bacterium | reverse complement strand
TGCTTCCCAAGCTGAGCGACGCGCAGCTCGCAGGACCGATCGACAGATTGCGATCCAACTTCATCAGCGGCATGAAGCGCCTGCCGATCACGGTCGCGCGCTAGACGCGCCAGGGGTGTCGGAGGCCGCCAGCGAACCGTTGGTAGTTTGATCTTTGATCAAAGATGTGCAGGAGTCAAGATGGATTTCGGGATCGACGACGAGTTCACGAGCATTCAGGCAGAGGTCCGTCGGCTCTGCGACCGCTACGGCAACGAGTACTGGCGCAGCCTCGAGCCCGACACCTACCCGGAAGCGTTCGTCGACGAGCTCACCCGCCAGGGTTGGCTCGGTGCCCTGATCCCAGAGGAGTACGGCGGGGGCGGGCTCTCACTGGCCGGAGCGTGCGTGATCCTCGAGGAGATCGCTGCGTCGGGCGGTAACCCGTCCGCCTGCCACGCACAGATGTACATCATGGGCACGCTGCTGCGTCATGGTACCGACGAGCAGAAACGCCGGTACCTGCCGGCGATTGCGTCGGGTGATCTTCGCCTGCAGGCGTTCGGGGTGACCGAGCCGGTCGCTGGATCGGAGACGGCGCGAATTCGAACCAAGGCCGATCGGGTGGATGCCGGCTGGCTGATCAACGGCCAGAAGATCTGGACATCGCGCGCCCTGTACTCCGATTTGATGATCGTGCTCGCGCGCACCACCGCCTACGACGACGTCGCCAAGAAGACCGATGGCATGTCGGTGTTCCTGGTCGATCTGCGCCAGTCGACGGGAATCACCATCCGCCCGATCGCGACGATGATGAATCACAGCACGACCGAGGTGTTCTTCGACGATGTCCTGGTGCCTGCCGATGCGCTCATCGGCGTGGAGGGCATGGGCTTTCGCCACATCCTCGATGGTATGAACGCCGAGCGAATCCTGATCGCCTCGGAATGCATCGGCGATGGCCGGTTCTTCCTCGACAAGGCGGTCGATTATGCCAACGGCCGCCAGGTGTTCGGCCGTCCGATCGGGGCCAACCAGGGCGTGCAGTTCCCCCTCGCCCGGGCCTACGCGTCGCTCAGCGCGGCTGACCTGATGCGCAAGAACGCAGCGGCGCTGTTCGATGCCGGCAAGCCATGCGGGACCGAGGCAAACCTGTCCAAGTTTCTTGCCTCAGAAGCATCGTGGGCTGCGGCCAATGCCTGCATCGACACCCACGGCGGGTTCGGGTTCGCTGCCGAGTACGACGTCGAACGAAAGTTCCGCGAGACGCGCCTGTACCAAGTTGCGCCGATCAACAACAACCTCGTGCTCGCCTACGTGGGTCAGAACGTGCTCGGGCTGCCGCGCAGTTACTGAAGTCCGGTCTCGGTGCGCCAGTCCGACCGTGGCGCTGGGCACCGGCCGGCGGTCGCTTCAGGGGCTGTGCGCCGGTAGATCATGAACGTCCGCCGGAACTCGACGACGGTGTCGCCGTGCTGGTTGAGGCCGCGGGTGCGGATGTCGACGATGCCGACCGATGGATTCGATGACGATGCGCGCAGCGCCCGGACCTCCGATTCGGCCCACAGCGTGTCGCCGACGAAGACCGGATTGGGTAGGGAGATGTCGGTCCATGCCAGGTTGGCGGTGGCGTTCTCGCTTGTGTCACACACCGACAGTCCTGTCACGAGCGACAGTGTGAAGCAACTGTTCACCAGCGGCTTGGCGAAGCGGGTCGCCGCGGCAAACTCGGCGTTGAAGTGGACTTGGTTGGTGTTCATCGTGATCGTGGTGAACCACACGTTGTCGGCTTCGGTGATCGTGCGGCCGAGCCTGCTACGGAACACGTCACCCACATCAAGATCCTCGAAGAATCGCCCGGTCCACTGCTTGGGCATGGGGCTCGGCTCGCTCCGGTGGCCGTCTCTGATCATCGATCTACACTACGCACGATGGTTGACGCACACCGGTTTGGTCGCTCGGTGAGTGCTCGGTCGTTGCTGTACGTGCCGGGAGACCGAGCGGACCGCGTCGCCAAGGCGTTCGCCTCGGCAGGCGATGCGGTGATCGTCGATCTCGAGGATTCGGTGAAGCCGGACCGCAAGCTGCTCGCCCGCCATATGTTCGCCCGCCAGGTGTTCGCCCGTGACGTACTCGCCCGCAGTGTCGTCGTCCGCAGCGGCGTGACCGAGTTGTGGGTGAGGATCAACAGCGGAGACGAAGGGATTGCCGACCTCGATGTGCTCGCCGTGGTCGGCCCCGACGGTGCCAGCGCCTTCGACCACATCGACGGGATCGTGGTCGCCAAGACCGAATCCGCGGGGTGGTTGGATCACATCGCAGGTGTCGTCGGGGCCGCGCCAAGAGCGCAACACCGTGCGGACGTGACGTTGGCGCCGCTGATCGAGTCGGCCAGAGGTCTCCGCTCGGTCGACGCCATCGCAGCCCACCCGGCTGTATCGCGGTTGCACCTCGGCGAGGTCGACCTCGCAGCAGACCTCGGTGTCCGACTGCCTGGCGGACAGAGCGTGCTCGACGCGGCGCGGGTCGCACTCGTCGTCGCCTCGGCCGCAGCCGGCCTTGTTGGCCCTGTCGGAGGGGTGCATCTGCAGATCGACGACCTCGACGCGCTGGCGACGACAACAGGGGCGCTGGCGGATTGCGGCTTCGGCGGTCGCGCCGTGATCCACCCATCGCACTGCGCTGGTGTGAACGAGGCGTTCGCGCCCTCGGATGCCGAACGCGCGTGGGCGACCGACGTTTTGGCCCGTCTCGCTGCCGCAACAGGTGGCGCGGCGCGAGCCGCCGACGGCACGATGCTCGACGAGGCCGTGGCCCGGCGAGCACGCACCATCCTCGCCCGCATTTCCTGACCGAGATTCAGTGGGTCAAACTTCAGCGACTGGGCGGATGGTGTCAGTAGAAGGATCGTGTCAGTAGAAGGGTTATGTCAGTAGAAGGGGAGGTACTCGGCGAGCTCCCAGTCGGTGATTGCCTCGACGGTCCACTCGGCGTTGACCGCTTCATAGCGGGCCAACTCGTCACGGCGGATGGCGACGAAGACGCGCACGAGGTCGGGCCCCATCGCCTCGCACAGCACCGTGTCGGCCTCGAACGCATCGAGAGCTTCGCCGAGCGTGTGCGGGGCGTGCCGCTCGGTGTTGGGCTCGGCATCGCCGTCTCCCATCTGCGGGGCGCCACAGTCGCGCCCGTCGACCACACCGAGCAGCGCTGCATTGAGCATCACCGCCGCGGCGAGGTAGGGGTTGGCGGAACCGCACGGCATCCGGTTCTCGATGCGCGTTGCCGCCCCACGTTCGCATGGCACCCGGTACGTGCTGCTGCGGTTGTCGAGGCCCCAGTTGGCCCAGTAACCAGCGATGATCCCGGGGATCAGCCGCTTGTAGCTGTTCACGAGCGGGGCCGAGAGGGCGGCAAGCCCCTCGTGATGGGCAATGAGCCCGCCAAGGCACTGCCTGGCAAGGCTGGACAAACCATGTTCGCCGGCAGGATCATCGAACACGTTCGGGCCGCCACCAACCGGGTTGAGCGAGAAGTTGACGTGCAGGCCGCTGCCGACGAACTCGGCGATCGGCCGCCCCATGTAGGTGATCGCGTAGCCATTGCGGGCAGCGATCTCACGGGTCATGTCCTTGCAGATGAAGGCGCGGTCGGCCGCATCGAGCGCCGGACCGTACTTCATGTTCAGCTCCATCTGGCCGGGATGGAACTCGCCCATCACACCCTCCAGATCCAGTTCGCACGTTTCGGCCGAGTCGAACAGCTGGAACGTAAGACCGGTGTTGTCACCGCCGAGGCCGACGCCGTACACGCGGTGCGACGGGATCTGCAGCGGACCGAACCCGCCCGGCGCGTCGGCATCGGGCTGCATCACGTAGAACTCCATCTCGTAGCCGAGCATCGGTTCGTAGCCGAGGGCTTGCCACGCCTCGACCGCCCGCTTCAGCGCGGTGCGCGGGGCGAGCACGAGTGGCTCGTCGTTGTACTCGAGGTCGGCGATCATGACGTCGGTATCGACCTCCCAACCGGGTCGACGCGTCTCGACCAAAGGCACCGTTGCCATATCGGCGTACCCGACATCGGCGGCGTAGCCGTGCATGGGCAAGATCTCGCGGTTGATCCCCATCGTCAAGGTGGTCACGGCATGGTGTCCGTGCTCGTGGATCCGTCGCTCCGGGATGTATCGGCCATGAGAAAGGCCGTTGAGATCGCTCCACATCACTCGCACGCGTCGGTTGCCCATGCGGGCGAAAGCTAGCAGGCGAGTTCAGCTGCGCCTTCGAGCCTCAGCTGCACTTCGAGCGTTCAACTGCAACTTCGAGCCCTCAGCTGCGAACCAGTTCGTCGATGAAGTAGCGGAACAGCACGTGGTCGCCTTCCGCAGCGATCTTTTCGGGATGCCACTGCACGGCGAGCACACGAGCGTTGGCGTCGTCGGGTTCGATCGCTTCGATGGTGCCGTCGGGTGCCCACGCCACCGCCCGGAAGCCTGGGGCGATGGCCTCGATCGACTGGTGATGGATGCTGTTGACCACTCGCTCGTGCTCGCCATAGGCCTGGGCGAGGCGCGAATCGGCAGCAAGTGTGATCGGGTGCCGTTCGTTCATCACGTCGGTCGGGACGCTGCTGATCGGACGATGTAACCCGTCGTCGGAGGTGGAGTCCTGGTGCAGGGTCCCGCCCATGGCGACGTTCAGCGCCTGGTATCCGCGACAGATCGCGAACAGCGGGATGCCGAGTTCCATCGCCGCGGAGGAGAATGCGAGATCGCTGTCGTCGGCGGATTCAACGACGCCTTTGGAACGGCCCTCGTCGGGCCTGCCGTAGCGCTTCGGGTTGATGTCGTCGCCGCCGACCATGACGAGCCCGTCGAAGCCCTCGAGCACTCGCACCGCGTCGTCGGGGTGGTGGTGTGGCAACAGCAACGGAAGGCCTCCGGCATCCATCACGGCCTGCGGGTACTCGGTGCCGAGGGTGTACAGATCGGTCCACTCGGAGACGAACGTCGGCATCGTTCGCCGCCAGGTGCTCATTGCGATTCGTGGCTTGGCGGTGCGCGGCTTGGTCACGAGGCCGAGGCTACAACTCGCGACTATGACGGGGGATCTACAGGACCACGTCGAGGCGGGTGGGCCCGCGGAACTCGAAACCTTGGATCTGTGGTTCCTCGGCGAGTGCCAGCGATGGCAGC
>JAYURF010000211.1:0-15647 GCA_043756365.1 Acidimicrobiales bacterium | reverse complement strand
GCAAGTTGCACTTCACCACGGCGATGCTGTTCGCCGTTGGGTTGGTGGTCGAGTTCACCATCGGTGGGCTGTCCGGCGTGACCCACGCGATCAGCCCGAGCGACACCCAACAGACCGACACCTACTACATCGTCGCCCACTTCCACTACGTGCTGTTCGGTGGTGCAGTGTTCGGCATCTTCGCCGGCTTCTACTACTGGTGGCCGAAGATGTTCGGCAAGCTGCTCAACGAGAAGCTGGGCATGTGGAACTTCTGGCTGATGGTCATCGGCATGAACATGACCTTCGGCCCGATGCACATCATCGGCTTGCAGGGACAGCCGCGGCGAATGATGAACTGGACCGAGGCCCGCGCCGGGGAAGGGTTCTTCAACCTCGGGTTCTGGAACCGGGTTGCCTCGGTGGGGTCGTTCATCTTGGCAATCGGCGTGTTGCTGTTCTTGATCAACGTCTTCTACACGCACAAGAGCCCCAAGGTCGGTAAGGCTCCGCTCGATCCGTGGGATGCGCGCAGCCTGGAGTGGATGACCACCAACCCGCCGAAGGAGCACAACTTCGATGTCGTGCCGACCGTGCATTCGCTCGACGAGTTCTTCCATCGCAAGTACGAAGAGAACGAAGAGACCGGCGAGGTCACCAAGGTCACCACGGCCGAGGAGATCATGGCCGAGCAAGAGGCCAACGCCGACACCAACATTCACATGCCGTCGCCGTCGTACTGGCCGATCGTGCTGGCGCTGGCATTGCCGATCATGGGTTATGGCGTGATCTTCTCGCGGATCCTGATCGTGATCGGTGGGCTGATCCTGTTGTTCGCCGCGTTCGCCTGGACGCTCGAGCCTTCCGTGGCCGACCACGACGATTACGAAGCGCCGTCAGATCCTGACGGTCCGACCAAGGAGCTGGCCACCGTTGGCTGATCTCGCAGTCCATTCCCCCGACACGCCTCACGACACCGGCGACGCCGGTCACAGCGACGCCGGTCACGATGCGCATGCCACCTCCACGGGGCTGAGCAACAACAAGATGGCCATGTGGCTGTTCCTGGGCAGCGAGTGCTTGCTGTTCGGCGGACTGATCAGTACCTACATGCTGTACCGCGGACGGCACACCGCCGACCTCGGCCCCGACCAGGTCTACGACATCCCGTTCACCTCGGTGAGCAGCTTCGTGTTGTTGATGAGTTCGCTCACGATGGTGCTCGCGGTCAGCTCGGCGGTGCGCAACGACGATCGTCGCACCAACCTGTGGATCGCTGTCACAGCGCTGCTCGGGGCCACCTTCGTCGGTGGGCAGGTGTACGAGTTCACCTCCTTCTATGACGAGGGACTCGGCTTCACCACCAGCTTGTTCAGCTCCAGCTTCTACACCCTCACCGGGTTCCACGGTGTGCACGTCAGCCTCGGGATCATCATGTTGATGGCGCTCGTTGGCATCAACAAGCGGGGTCGTATCCCCGGCAAGAAGGCCGAGGTGGTCGAGCTGGTCGGCCTGTACTGGCACTTCGTCGACATCGTGTGGATCGTCATCTTCACCCTCGTCTACCTGATCCCGTCGTGAGCGAGGGGCACACCATGAGCACCGCAACCGCCGACAACACGGACCACAGCGACCACACCGGTCACGGCAACGAGTCCGGCCACGCCGAGCACAAGTCCGACTTGTGGTACATCGGGGTCGCCTTGATCCTCGCTGCGCTCACCGCGCTCGAGACCTCCACGTACTGGATCGACTTCGGCCCATTGTTCATGCCGGCGTTGTTGATCATGATGACAATCAAGTTCTTGATGGTGGTGTCGTTGTTCATGCACCTCAAGTTCGACAACAAGATCTTCAGCTACCTGTTCTACTCGGGTCTGCTGCTGGCCATCGGTGTGTACGTCGCCGCGCTTGCCACCTTCCGCTTCTTCGGCTCGGGCTGATGGGCCCAATCTGATCTCGTGATGCTTGCCTCCACCGTGCCTCTGGTGAACCCGTGCCTGCGGTGAACCCGTGGCAGTTCCAGGCGCACCCCGAGGTGTGGTTACTGATCGTGTTCCTGGTTGGCGCGTACGTGTACATGGTGCGCGTTATCGGTCCACACGCGGTTGGTCCCGGTGAACGCCCGGTCAACGCGCAGCAGGTGGCGTGCTTCGCCGGTGGGGTCGGGCTGTTGTGGATGGGTTCCGATTGGCCGGTGCACGACATCGGCGAGGACTACCTCTACTCCGTCCACATGTTCCAGCACATGGTCTTCAGCTACTTCGTCCCGCCGCTGCTGTTGATGTCGCTGCCGGCTTGGATGGCGCGCACGCTGATCGGCACGGGGCGCGGCTACCGGGTGGGTGCATGGCTGGCCAAGCCGGTGATCGCCGGAGTGTCGTTCAACCTGCTGGTGATGGTCACCCACATCCCCGTCGTGGTCAACGCCTCCACCACCAACGGTGGACTGCACTACGCACTGCACGCCATGGTGGTGACCCTGGCGCTACTGATGTGGGTGCCGGTCGTGGGGCCGATCAAGGAATGGCAGATGGGTCCGGGCGGCAAGTGCATCTATCTGTTCTTGATGAGCGTGGTACCGACCGTACCGGCCGGATGGCTCACGTTCGCCGAGGGCGCGGTGTACAAGCACTACGACCAGCCGTGGCGTGTGTGGGGCGTGAACGTCACCGACGATCAACAGATCGCCGGAGCGATCATGAAGATTGGTGGTGCCTCGTACCTGTGGGCGATCACGATCTACTTGTTCTTCAAGCGTTTCGGAGCGGGCTTCGAGATGGAGAACACCTACGTCCGCGCCAAGCCAGTCGCACCGTCGCCCGAAGTTCCGCGAGACGGTTCGACCGAACTCACGTACGAGCAGGTGGCGGCGGTGTTCGAACGGAGCGGACCGCCGCTACAGGAATCGGAACAGTCGACGCGCGACTAGCGGTGCAGCCACCGCCCAGGCGGCCAGCACCACCCACGATTCACCGGCCCGGGTACTGGTCCCGCCGAGGCTGTCGCGCATGACCTCGGCGAGCGCTCCCGATGGCAGCACCTCGGCGACAGCGCGGAGTGCGGCGGGCAGTTCGGCGACCGGGATCACCATTCCGCCGAGCAGCAACAACACGAGGTACAACGCGTTGACAGCCGCCAGGTTGATCTCGCCACGAAGGCGGCCGGCCATCGCCAGCCCGATGCCGGCGAAGGCCATTGTGGCCAATACGACTGCCGCCAACGCCAGCGGCCACCGGTTGCCTCCCGGTCCCCATCCGAGCGCGAGAGCGACCGGCACCAGGACCGCGAACTGCACCACTTCGACCACCAGAACCGAGACGATCTTGGCGGCGATGAGCCGACTACGCCCGAGCGGTGTGGCACCGAGCCGCTTGAGCACCTGATACGAACGTTCGAATCCGGTAGCAATACCGAGGCTGACCATTGCGGTGCTCATCACCGCCAACGCGAACACCCCCGGTGCGAGGAAGTCGACCGCATCGTCGGTGCCCGTCGGCAACACATCGACGACGCTGAAGAAGACCAACAGCATGACCGGGATGACCAAGGTGAGCAGCAGTTGCTCCCCGTTGCGCGACATGAGTTGCAGCTCGGCGCGAAGTTGAGCGCTCACCCGGCTCATCCGCCGTCACCGCCGGTGATCCGCCGGAACACATCTTCGAGTCGCTGTGCACCGCTGCGTAGATCGTCCATCGGGTGGCCCTGTTCGCCCAACCAGCCGGCCAGGCGGGCGATCAGCGCGGGATCGGCGGTGGCCCTGATCACGAACACGCCAGAGCCAAACTCACCTGGCCCGTCACCGCCTGGCCCGGCGGGTTGCACGCTCTGGGCGATCGCAGCTGACAGCGCCGCAACATCGAGGTGGGCGTCGCTGCGGAACCGGATCTCGTCGTGGCCGCGGCGCAGCTCATTCAGCGGCGCATCGGCGGCAATGCGGCCGTTGGCGATGATGATCACCCGGTCGCTGATCCGCTCGGCCTCGTCGAGCTCATGGGTGGCGAGTACCACCGCACAGCCAGAGTTGGCCAGGCCGCGCACCACGGAGCGAATGGTGTCGCGTCCGCCGACGTCGACACCCGCCGTGGGTTCGTCGAGGAACGCCACCTCAGGCCGCGCCGCGAGGGCCAGCGCCAGGGAGAGACGCTGCCTTTCGCCGCCGCTGAGCCTCCGCCATGTCGACGCGACACGGTCACCGAGGCCAACGGTGGCGACCAGTTCGTCGGCAACCATCCCGCGGTCGTAGAGCGCGCAGTACTGGCGCACACATTCGCCGACCCGCGCGCCGGGGTACACGCCGCCATCTTGAAGCATCACGCCCATCCGTTCGCTCAGCTTGGCTTGTTCCCTGGCCGGTTCGAGGCCGAGGACTCGGACGGTGCCGGCGGAGGGACGCCGAAACCCTTCACACACCTCGATCATGCTGGTCTTCCCAGCACCGTTTGGGCCGAGCACCGCAGTGACCTCGCCGGGTCGGGCGGTGAAGGAGATGTTGTCGATCGCGACCAGATCGCCGTAGCGAACGCTGAGACCTTCCACCACCACCGACGACATCTCCCCGACCCTATTGGCAACAAGTTGTCAGAGTCCGATCAAGTTCTCGCTCCGGAGTGTCGATGAGTAGCGCATGTCGAGAATCTCGGTGGTGATCCCAGCGCACAACGAACAACGTCACCTCCCGGCATGCCTCGACTCGGTGCGCCGGGCAGCCGCGTCGATCCACTGTGCGGTCGAGGTCGTCGTCGTCGCCAACCGGTGTACCGATTCCACAGCTGCCATCGCCGAACGCGGAGGCGCCAGGGTGGTGATCGATGAGAACCGCACGATCGCCGCAGTCCGCAATGCCGGCGTGCGCCATTCGACCGGTGAGATCGTTGTCACCATCGACGCCGACAGCCTCATGCATCACGATGCCCTCGGCGAGGTCGAACGCCACCTTGCCACCGGCCGCTTCATCGGCGGCGGCACGTCGTTCGTCACCGAGCGGCGATCGGTGGGGATCGATACGACGGTGGCGCTGGTCCGGCTCGGGACGCTGATCAGTGGCTTGGGCGGAGCGATGTACTGGTTCCGACGCGACGACTTCGACGCCATCGACGGTTTCGACGAACGGTTACAGATGGCTGACGCGCTCGATTTCGCCCGACGGCTGCGCGAGTACGGGCGACGCTCGCAGCGCCGTTTCGTGATGCTCCGCAAGGTGCCCGTGGTGACGTCGTGTCGCAAGTTCGACCGATTCGGCGACTGGCACGTGTTCGGGATGATTCGTCATCCGGGCGAGGTCAGGGCATCCATGCGCGGTACCGATCGTGCGTTCGTCGACCGATACTTCTACGACTTCGGGCGGTGACCGCCAGTAGTCTCTCGTCACTGTGATCGACGTCCGTCTGCTCCGCAACCAGCCCGACGTGGTGCGTGCCGCCTTGGCCCGTCGAGGCAGCCCGGAGCTTGCCGAGCAGCTCGAGCAGGCGGTCGCAGCCGACGTGCGGCTCCGTGAGATCGTCGCCGAGCGCGACGGCATCCGTGCCCGGGTGAACGAGATATCCAAGCAGGTGGGTGCGTTACGTCAGGCCGGCGACACCGATCAGGCCGAGCAACTCCAAGCCCGATCGCGCGCCCTTGGGGAAGACGAACGGCTGCTCGCCGCCGAATCCGAGACGGTGCAGGCTCGCCTGCGCGACCTGTTGCTACGCATCCCCAATCTGCCCCACCCGGAAGCGCCCGACGGCGCCGACGACCGCGACAACCCAGTCGTCACCGGGCCGGTCGCGCTCCCGGCGGAGTTCGCACCCCATCAGCGCGCCGCACACTGGGACACCGCCACCGAACTCGGCATCCTCGACGGCGAACGGGCCACCAAGATCAGCGGGGCGATGTTCACCATGCAGCGCGGCCTCGGGGCCACGATGGCCAGGGCTTTGTGTCAGTACGCGCTCGACTCGAACGCCGACGCGTTCGAAGAGGTCCGGCCACCGTCGTTGGTCACCACCGCCACCCTCACCGCCACCGGGCAACTGCCGAAGTTTGCCGACGACTCGTACGCGATCGAGCGCGACGACCTGTGGTGCATACCCACCGCCGAGGTGCCGCTCACGTCGATGTACGCGGGCGAGGTTGTCGACGAGGCCCAGCTGCCCGTGCGGCTGATGGCCTACTCGTCGTGCTACCGGCGCGAGGCCGGCTCGGCCGGGCGCGACACCCGCGGCATGCTCCGCTCGCACGAGTTCGACAAGGTCGAGATCTTCGCGCTGGCCACACCCGAGCAGGCACCGGTGTTGCTCCTCGAGATGGTCGGCCGGGTCGAGCGATTGATCGCATCGCTCGCACTGCCGTACCGGATCATCGAGATCTGCACCGGCGACATGGGCCAGAGCCATCACCGCAGCTTCGACATCGAGGTCTATGCGCCGGGTTGCGACGCGTGGCTCGAGGTCAGCTCGATCAGCTGGTTCAGCGACTACCAGGCCCGCCGCGCCGATATCCGCTACCGGGTGCCAGGCGCGAAGGGTACGCAGTTGGTGCACACGCTGAATGGGTCGGCGCTCGCCGTGCCGCGGGTGTGGGCGGCGATCGTCGAGAACCACCGCCAGGCAGATGGCAGCATCACCGTCCCCGAGGTGCTCCGCCCGTACATGCGCGGGGCTACGTCGATCGCCGCGTCGTAGTGCACGATCCTGCGGACGCTCCGGCAAACGATCTGGCCGGGCGTCGCAAGGAGTACGAGACGGCCGGGCTCGATGCCTCCGAGATGGCGCCGCTGCCGATGGACCAGTGGCGGGTGTGGTTCGATCAAGCGGCCGAGGCGGGCTGCGTAGAACCGAACGCGTTCGTGCTGTCCACGGTGGATGGCGACGGGGCGCCCCAGTCGCGCTACGTGCTGGCGAGGGGTGCCGACGCGCACGGATTTACGTTCTTCACCAACTACGCCTCGGCCAAGAGTGATCAACTGGAACGCAGTCCGCTGGTGGCGCTGCTGTTCACCTGGCTGCAGCTGCACCGCCAGGTGCGTGTGACGGGCACAGTCGAGCGGCTCGGTGCATCCGAGAGCGACGCCTACTTCGCCAGCCGGCCCCGTTCGTCACAGATCGGGGCGTGGGCCTCGCCGCAGTCGCAGGTGCTCGCGGACCGCGCAGCGCTCGATGAACTCGTCGCCGGGGTCGAGGCCCGGTTCGCCGGCGCCGAGGTGCCGCGCCCGCCGCAATGGGGCGGATGGGTGGCCAGGCCGACGGGATTCGAGTTCTGGCAGGGCCGCCCCAGCCGCCTGCACGACCGCGTCCGCTACCGTCTCGCCGACGGTCACTGGCAGGTCGAGCGCCTCGCCCCGTAGTTGCGGTCGTGGTCACGCCGAACTTTGTCGGTGTCGACCGGCTGAGGATGTCGAGACCGACAAAGTTCGCAGGGGCAAGCCGCCTGTCAGCCCGGCCAGGTCTCGACGGAGTGGACGAGCGCATCGACCACCGCTTGGGCGTGGGGGGCGAGGCCGGGGCCTTCCCAGTCCCAAAACAGCGGGGTCGTGCCGCGCACCCGGGGCGGCAGCTCGATCTGCACCCCGCGCTGCGGTGGCAGGTTCACCGGATTGCGGGCGTGCAGGCCACGCAGTTCGTTGGGGATCGACTCGACGTCGGTGGTCACGTCGTAGGCCGGCAGACGCGGGCGAAGGGCAGCGCCGACATGCTCGGCGAGATCGCGGTTCTGGCCGCCGAGCAGCAGCGTCGAGTAAAACCCTGGCCTGCCAAATCCGTGCACGGTGATCACGATCTGCACGTGATCGACGAACGAGCGCAGCAACGGCGAGACGGCTGGGTCGAAACGGATCGAGGGGATGTGCTGATCGAGGCCCTTCGGTTGATGCACTCCGTAGTAGCTCGATCCGGTGGCAACGGCCGCAGCGATGGCGATGCGGTCCGTCATCTCCTCCAGCGCGCCGCCGTGGTAGGCCATGAACCCGAACGGGCTGCGTAGCTCGCACACCTCGTCGACACCGGGTGTGGCGAGCAGTTCGGCGAAGCTGAGCGTGCTCATTCCGGCGCGGCCATCGCCGTGTCGTCTTGGTTTGTTCCGGCCCCACGACTGCGGCGGCCACGGGTGACGATCGCCGAGGCGACCGCCGCCGCGACGACTGCGACGAGGATGACAGCGACGTTGCGCCAGTGGTCGTTGAGGTAGTTCTGCACGTCGGTCTGGTATCGCTGGACCGCGTCCGTGAGCGGGTCGCCCTCTTCTTGGATGTCGACGTACCAGAAGTACCACAGCAGGTACAGGCCCGACAGCAGCACGAATGCCCCGGCCACCATCTCGACGTACTGCACTCCCGTGCGAAGCACCCTGAGCAAGCCGATGTTCGCTGCCGCGAGCGAGACCGTGAGCGCCGTGACCAGCAGCGCCATGCCCGCGCCGTAGGCAACGATGTTGGCCACCCCGGCGACGAAGCCTTCACGCCGGGCGGCACCGAACAGGTTCACCGTGAACAGCGGCAGCGTGCAACCGATCGAGGCAACCGCGTAGGCGATGCCGTAGACGAACATCGACCAAAACGTTCGGTCACGCCCGCCGGCGTCGAGCTTGGGGGTGCTGATCGGCAGGCGGTAACCGAACAGCATGGCGACGCCGAGGCCGACCAGCACCACCCCGATCGCCCCGGTGGCGTACTTCGCATTGGCGTCGATCCAGTTGGTGAAGAACTCGGTGATCATCCCGACCACCAGGAACACCCCGAGGAAACCGCCCGAGACCGCCGCGCTGACCTTCAAGGCACGGTTCATCGGTGCCCGCTGCACCCCGGCGTCGGCGGAGGTGAGGCCGAGGAAGTACAGCAGGTACGTGGGCAACAGGATGAACCCACACGGGTTGACCGCGGCGAGCATCCCGGTGATGAACGCGAGTGACAGGTTCATTCGAGCAACTCCATTGCATAGCTGCGCAACTCGGCCTCGGTGAGCACTGCAGCTTGACGGACGATCGATCCGTCGGCGGCGACAAACAACGTCACGGGTGCATTGGCGATGCCGACGGCGGCCGTGAACGCGCCGTCGGGGTCACGCAGCAGTTCGTACTGGACGCCCCTGTCTCGGGCAAACGACTCGTTCACCTCCGGGGTGTCGAACGGATTGACGCCGACGAAGCGGATGCGGTCGCCGAGTTCGGTGTGTATCGCCGCGAACGCCGGGAGCTCCTTCTTGCACGGGGCGCAGGTGGAGTACCAGTAGTTGATGACCAACGGCTGGCCGAGCAGGTCGGCCGTCGCGATCGCGCTGCCGTCGTTGGACACAAGCTCGATCGCGGGGAGCTCGCTTCCCTCGACGTCGGCGTTGGGCTTGATCGCGGGGATCTGCTCGACCCCCGGTGTGTCGAGTACAGCGTCAACCGACGTCGATGCCGAGTCGCCAGGGTTGCCGGAGCGGCTGAGGACGTACCCTCCGCCGAGACTGATGACGATTGCGGCGGCGATCGAGCCGCCGAGCACACGCCGGTTGACAGCCATGCCAGGCAGGCTACAGGTGGCCTCCAGCTCCTGGCTCCAGCACCTGGCCTTCCTGGTGGCTGGCTGGTTAGTGCGGGCCCGGCCGGTGCGCCCTCGTCGCCGGAGGCGGTCCGCGGTACGGCCTCACTAGGCGAACGACGGTGGAGGGTTGGCGTAGGTGTTGCCATTGGGAAGTGTGATGGTGAGTGCTCGATCGCCGGGAGCCAGCGAGAGGCGCCAGCCGCCCTCGTGGACCGCGTGGTGGTGTTTCGAACACAACGGGATCAGGTTGTCGATGTCGGTTGGTCCGCCGTGTTCCCAGTACCAGAGGTGGTGTGGCTGGCATTGGTCGAAGGCAACGGTGCAGCCAGGTACTGCGCAAGTCGCGTACATCGCTCGCAACGCGCGCCGCTGGGCACGAGTGGCGAGCCGGTGTGCACGTCCGACGTTGATCGCAACGCCGTTGCCGTCGATGATCACGGGGATGATCTCGGCGAGGCAGGCGTGACGGCGAAGTGTCTCGATGGGTAGTTCGACCCCGCCGGTGATCTCGACCCGGGAGTGTTCGTGGGGACCGTCACACAACGTCCGCAGGTCGATCACAACGATGAACTCAGGTGCCGTGTCGCGTGCTGGCTGAGTCCAGTTCGGCCGCGTGAGATTCGGCCCGGCACGCGTCGGGGGCGACGCGTCGGGAGACGTCCCGGTCGTCCCGGTCGTCCCGGTCGTGCGGTGGCTTGGGCAGGCCGGGTCGGTGGCATCGCGTGTGTCGGTGGCACCTCGTGTCGCGAGGTGGGCAAGGGCCAACGCCCTGAGGTGGTCTTGTTTGCGGTCACCGGTCGGGCACGTATCGGGCACTGCATCGTGAAACAGGCGCTCCATCTGGTGTTGCAGCGCAGCGATCAGCCGCGCACCGATCTCCGGGTCGAACTCGCCATGGATGCAGACCATTCCCGAGATCTGGTCGATCCAGTGACGCAGCGTTGTGGCCCGGCGTTGACGCTCGAACCTGGCAACCCCATCGTCGCTGGTGAGTTGCCGGGCCCGTTTGGTCAACGTGCGCGTCAGCTCCTCTGGCGTGGAGTGCGCGGCGACTATGGCGATCCACTCTCCCTCGGCGGCGAGCAGGTCGCGCTGGTCGGGATCGAGACGACCGAGCGTGTTGGCCACCGAATCGATGTGCGCGGCCGACACCACACCGTCGGCCAGGCTCGCCGCGAGTTGGGGGATGGCGTCGACCGCACGCGCCCGCCGTGCCGTCTGTGATGCGTCGCGCTGCGAGGTGCGGCCGGCGTTGCCAAGGGTGGTCTCCGGGTCGACAGCGGCGCCCTGGTCGGAAAGCATCCGCAGGCGTGATGCGGCCGCGAGGCGAACTGACTCGGCCAGTCCCTGGACTCGTGCTGCGTCGGCGAGCAACTGCTCGACCTGGGCGAAGTCTCGTTCGTCGACATCGTCGGTGATCGCTGCCGCCACCAGCCGGGAGAATGCCGGGACCACCACGGTCAAGTCGACAGCCATTCGATTCACCTCCCCGTTCCTACGGCCAGTGCCGGGCAACGTCGGCGGCTCGAATGCCGTGTCACGCTGGACTGCTGGGCTTGCTTGTGCTGTCGGCAGGACGAACCTGCGATACACCGAGGGGAAGTTCGGAAGGTCGAACATTAGTTCGCTTCCAGGGAGAAAGCAACCCATTCCTGGAAAAGTTTCTGTTGCGGTGGTGCAGGTTCACCGTTAGCCCGCCGCCACCCTCGGGGGGTCAAGGGTGGCAGCGAACTCGGAACAGCCTGGGGGTCGACGAGCGTTGCCCCGGGCCGGATCTTGATGTCGCGCCGACTCGCGTCGCGATGTCGTTATGCGACAAGGTGCGGGGCACGCCGCAGGTGCGGTGGGATCGGCGCCTCGTCGAACACGATCGCCGGCCGCGGGATCTTCGGTGGCCGGCCGCGTGGGCGCTTGTTGACGACGATCCGACCGGTGTCGATCAGCTCGCCCCCCCACACACCCCACGGCTCGGCCCGCTCGAGGGCTCCGTCGAGGCAGGTCGCGGTGAGATGGCACTTGGCGCAGATCGCCTTCGCACGACCGATGCTGAGCACATCGTCGGCGAAGAACAGGTGCGTCAGGGTGCCGTGACCGTCGGCGCAACGGGCCTGCGGGGCGCGCAGCGTGACCGGAACATCGGCGACGATCTCGTCGAACAGGTCTGGGTTGATCGTTGCGTACATGATGTCGGTACTTTCTCGGGTGTCGTGACTTGCAGTGGGTGTGGGGGTCGGGCAGGAGTTGGAAAAGCAGAAAGGCCGTCGGGATCTTGCGATCCCGACGGCCTCGGAGAGAGTTGCTCTCGACGTGTGCTCTACGTCGAGTTGCCTCCGAGGGGTCGGGCCGGGCGCTTGGTGGTTTCCGTCATGAACCCGAACGAGTTCACGGCGATTTCCACGGGTGCGTTCCATGCAGAGCCAGTAGCGACCAGGTCGTAACCGAGCACGCCGCACAGGCGCGCACGAGCGGCAGACTGGCCGTGCTGTGGTGCGAGTGTGTGTTGCATGGGTGGGCCTTTGGTGGGGTCGAAGTGTCGGGGCGTGGTGATCCGTCGAAACGGGCCAGGTGTTAGGCAACCACGATTTCGGCGTGCAGTCAACCGAATTAATTTTGCGCACTCCGACATTCGGTAGAGTCGGCTGGCGATGGATCGACCGAAGGTTCTCCCGGCGCTCGTGGGGCAAGCCGGGCGTTCACTCAGGTGACGCTGACAGATCGGCCGGAGTCGGTATCGATCGTGCTGTTCGCGGTGGGCTGGTGTGCGGGTTGGGTGTTGCTGTGGCGGACGCGCCCGCTGCCGCGTGAAACGGTGGGGCGATGCCGGGCCTCGGTGTCGGTCGTGGTGCCGGCGCGCAACGAAGCGGGATCGATCGGAGCGCTCGCGGCCTCGGTGGTGTCGCAACTGCGCGACGGCGACGAATTGGTCGTGGTCGACGACCACTCCTCCGACGACACAGCGACGATTGCCCGCAGCAGTGGGGCTGTTGTGGTGACGGCACCCGAGCTCCCGACCGGTTGGGCGGGTAAACCGCACGCGTGTCATACCGGAGCGTCGAGTACGAACGGCGATCTGTTGGTGTTCGTCGACGCCGACGTGTGCCTCGGCGACGGCGACCTCGACCGCATTGCCGCGGCCGTCACCGCGCATCCCGGTGACATCGTGTCGGTGCAACCATGGCACCGTGCGGTGCGTCCGTTCGAGCAGTGCAGCATGCCGTTCAACATCGCTGCGCTCATGGGATGTGGGGGGTTCACGCCCGCTGGCGACCGGGTGTCCCCCCACGTCGCGTTCGGCCCGGTCATTGCGCTCACCCGGGCCCGTTACTTCGAGATCGGCGGGCACGCACACGCGTCGGTTCGGTCGGCAGTGCTCGAAGACATCGCCCTTGCCCGGCGCGTGGAACGTACCCGACTGCACACCGGATCGAGCGGTGGCACCACGTTCCGGATGTACCCGACGGGGCTCGCGTCGCTGGTGGAGGGCTGGACCAAGGGCATCGCCATCGGCTTCGATGCCACGCCGTGGTGGGCAGCGCTCGGCACTGCGGCGTGGGTGGCGTCAGTGCTCGGCGGATGGGTCACGTCACCGTGGTTCGCGTTGGCATCGACGGTACAGATGGTGGTGCTGGCCCGGCGGGCAGGATCGTTTCGCTGGTACGCAGTGATCGGTGCGCCGCTGCTGATGGTGTTCTTCGTCGTCGTGTTCGTGCGCAGCATGGTGCTGCGGTGGTTCCGGCGTTCGGTGACCTGGAAGGGCCGGACGGTTCGACCCGATCAAGAGGTCGACTGAGCGTCCGCACACGCGGGCGGCTCGGTCGCCGCGGGGGTGGTGGTGGTGACAGGCACGAACACGCGCTCGCGGTAGAAGCGCAGCTCGGACACGCTCTCGCGGATGTCGTCGAGGGCGCGGTGCGAACCCTGCTTGTACGGGCGGCTGCTGTTGATCGCCGGGTACCAGCGGCGGACCAGCTCTTTGACGCTGCTCACGTCGATGCTGCGGTAGTGGAGCCAGTTCTCGATGTCAGGCAGGTACTGCACCAGGAAGCGGCGGTCCATCCCGATCGAGTTGCCGCAGAGCGGGATCTTACGCGGCTCGGGGACGTGGGTCTTGATGAACGCCAACGTCTCGGCACCGGCTTGTTCGAGTGTGATCGTCGAGTCGCGGATCTGCTGCAGCAAGCCGCTTTTGGTGTGCATGTCGACCACGATCGGCTCCATCAACGCCAATGCCGCGTCGGATTGGTGAACGACGAGATCGGGCCCCTCGGCAACGATCTCGAGGTCGTCGGTCGTGATGATCGTGGCAATCTCGACGATCACATTGGTTACCGGGTCGAGACCGGTCATCTCTAGATCCATCCAGACGAGCACGACCGGCAAGACTACGACACGTGAGCCCTCCCCGCGACTTCGACCCGACCACCGTGCCGATCAAACCTGCCGCCACGGTGATGCTGGTGCGTGATGTCGAGTCCGGCACGGGGACAGGCGTGGAGGTGTTCATGCTGCGGCGCACGCTCAACGCGGTGTTCGGCAGCGGGATGTACGTGTTCCCCGGCGGGCGAGTGGAGACCAGCGATGGCACCGATATCGACCGCGCCCATCGGCTGGCGGCCATCCGTGAGTGTTACGAGGAAGCCGGCGTGCTGCTGGCCCACGATGCAGATGGGGCCACCGTCGTTGATGGGCACGAGGCGTTGGGCGAACGAATTGGGGTGAACGACGGCTCGGTCGACCTGGAGCAGTTGTGCCGCCGCCACGGGCTCACCCTCGGGCTCGACGATCTGGTGTGGGTGAGTCACTGGGTGACCCCGGTGCGCGAAGCCCGCCGTTTCGACACCCGCTTCTATCTGGTGCCGGCACCGGCCGGGCAGCATTCGGTTCACGACGACACTGAAACGATCGCCAGCTTGTGGATCCGCCCGGCCGACGCCTTGGAGCGCGAGGAGCGTGGGGAACTGAACATGATGCCGCCGACCATCTTCATCCTCAAGTTCCTGGTCGGCTTCAGTTCCGTCGTCGACGCCATGGACGGCGCCTGCGCACTGCCATCACCTGAGGTGATCTTGCCGCGTGTGCGCTGGGACGCCGACGGCAAGCCCCTCGGCGTGTCGATCCCAGGCGACGACGACTACGACTCGCTGCCGGCTGGCTGAGCAGGAACCAACGATCCGGCGACATCGTCGGCTTCGGTGGCGACGCGGTCGTGGGCATCGAGCGCAGCCGACACCAACGTGAGCATCCGCGCCGAGCATCCGGCCATGTTGGTCGGCGGGGCGATGTCGTCGATGATGTTGCGGGCGATCGCCCGGAACGCATCGGCAGCGGCCCCGGAACCGTCGAGCGACACCGGTGCGCCGGTATCGCCACCGGTTGCCACCGCTTGCTCGATCGGGATCTGGCCCAGCAGCGGGACGCCGATCTCGTCGGCCAGCGCCTGCCCGCCCCCGGTTCCGAACAGCGCGTATTCCTGGCCATGGGCGCAGGTGAACGAAGTCATGTTCTCGATCACACCACACACCCGCAGGAAGCTTCGTCGGGCCATGTCGGCGGCGCGGGCGGCCACTTTCTGGGCTGCGAGGGCAGGGGTGGTGACGATCAGCAGATCGGTGCGTGGCAACATCCTCGCCAAACCCATCTGCACGTCGCCGGTGCCGGGAGGCATGTCGATGAACAGGTAGTCGAGCTCGCCCCAATGCACGTCGCGCAGGAACTGCTCGACGGCCTTGGTGAGCATCAGGCCGCGCCACATCAGTGCGGTGTCCTCCCCGACGAGGAAGCCGGTGCTGACAACTTTCAACACGCCCCGTCCGACCACGAGCTCGTTGGGGATGATCATCGGCCGATCACGACCCTCGACCGGCAGGGCCTCGAGTCGTTCGTCGATACCCAGCAGCCGCGGCACCGAGAAGCCCCAGATGTCGGCGTCGAGCACGCCGACGGTGAAGCCCTGCGCGGCAACCGCTGCGGCGAGGTTGACCGTGACCGAGCTCTTGCCGACGCCGCCTTTGCCGCTCGCGATGGCGAGGATGCGGCAGCTCAACGGGATCTCGGTGTCGGGAGCGTTTTCGCGCGCGTTCCAGCGGGCCTTGGTCATCACCTCGCTGCGTTCCTCGGCGTTCATCTCGCCCCACTCGATGTGCACGGAGGTGACACCGGGATGAAC
>JAYURF010000210.1:0-1919 GCA_043756365.1 Acidimicrobiales bacterium | reverse complement strand
GGGGTGCCACTCGGGTGACACGCACGATCCTCCACGTCGACATGGACGCGTTCTACGTCGGCGTCGAGTTGCGCCGCCGACCGGAACTGCGCGGCATGCCCGTCGTGGTCGGCGGGACGGGTCGGCGCGGGGTGGTCGCGGCAGCGAGCTATGAGGCGCGGCGCTTCGGCGTCTTCTCGGCGATGCCGTCGGTGACGGCCGCGCGCAAATGTCCCGGCGCCGTGTTCCTCCCCGGCGACCACGATCTGTACAGCCAGGTCAGCACAGAGGTGCACGAGATTTTCCATCGGTACACCCCGGTGGTCGAGCCGCTGGCGCTCGACGAGGCGTTCCTCGATGTCTCCGGTTCGCTTCGCCTGTTCGGTTCGGCGCGGGCAATTGCCGACGCGATCCGGCAGTGCGTGGCTGATGAACTCGAGCTGGCGTGCTCGGTGGGCGGCGCGACCAACAAGTTCGTCGCCAAGCTTGCCTCCAAGCAGGCCAAACCGAAGATCACCGACCGCGGCATCGAACCGGGGCCAGGGGTGCTGCTGGTCGCGCCCGGCGGCGAGGTCGAGTTCCTCCATCCGTTGCCGGTCGGCTCGCTGTGGGGTGTCGGCCCAGCCACCCTCGAACGGTTGCGCCGCTTCGGCGTGTCGACGGTGCGCGACCTCGCCATGACCGAGATCGGCGAGTTGGTGGGCGCGGTTGGCCGCGCCCATGGAACCCACCTGCACGAACTGGCCTGGGGCCGTGACAACCGGCCGGTCGAAACTTCCCGAGAGGCCAAATCGATCGGGCACGAGGAGACCTTCGTCCACGACCGATACGAAGCCAGCGCCTTGATCCATGATGCTGTGCGTCTCGCCGACGGAGTCGCCGGGCGGCTTCGGCGCTCCGGCTGGAGCGCCAAGACCGTGTCGTTGAAGGTGCGGTTCACCGACTTCACCACTATCTCGCGGACCACCACCGTGACGGCGCCGATCTCGACCGCGCAGGCCATGGTTGCGGTGGTCGAGCCAATCCTGCGCGGACTCGACCTCAGTCGTGGTGTGCGCTTGCTCGGCGTGAGCGTCAGCAACTTCGCCGAGGTTGCCGAACAGTTGAGCTTCGATGCGTTCGCCGAGGATGCGCCCGGCCCGGGTGGTTCCTCGGGGAGCAACGATGCTGACTGGGTGGCTGCCGAGACCACCGTTGACGAGATCCGCAACCGCTTCGGTGGTGCCGCAATCGGACCGGCGAGTGCCGTCACCAGAACGGGGTTGCGCGTCGTCCGCCAAGGAGCCCAACAGTGGGGGCCGGGTCACGATCCGTGACGCTCACACCCGACGGAACATCCCATCCGACGGCGCGCGTTGTGACCGGCCCGCGAACATGGAACAATGCAAGCCAGGCAAGTCGACGAGGAGTTGTCCAATGCCGCTTTCGGAAGACGAACAGCGCATCCTTCGGGAGATCGAGCATCAGCTCCACCGCGACCCGAACTTTGCGCGAGAGCTGTCCCCGTCGCCGATCAATTCCCGTCGCTCGTTGCTCCTGTTCGGCTTCGCGGCATTGGTCGCTGTCGGGTTGTGCGTCCTGCTGCTCGCCGTGAGCCCCTACCTGGCCTTTGCTGCCTTCATCGCTGCGGTCGTTGCGGTGGTGTACGCCGAACGTCAGGCCCGGGCCCTCGGTGATGAGGCACTTCGCCATGTGGCGGCGATGCGCCGCAACACTCCCGGCGCAGCCCGCCGCAGCACTCAAGACTGAGCGAACCTGCGGCGATCGTCGCCCGGTCGATTGCGGCGTGAACGCCACCGTCGGTCGTTGGTCGGCGGGCCGACCAGCCGCAACCGGACCATCCGGGGATCGAGACGGCACAGCACACGCGTGTACCAGGGCAAGAGGTCGCGGCTGCTCTCGTCGAGGTGCGTGCGTAAGACGGCGGAACGCATCGCCGC
>JAYURF010000209.1:0-5194 GCA_043756365.1 Acidimicrobiales bacterium | reverse complement strand
CCGCACCGGCCTGTTCGGAGGGATCAGGCGGTCTTGGGGGCCTTGTGGTGGTGGACCATGCCGAGTGCCACCAGGATGGCCATGGCTGCGGCGGCGATGAACGCGCCGATGGCGGCGATGCCGGCGATCGTGCCGACTGTGGACCAGGCGTAGGCCGACAGCAGCAGGCCTCGCAGGGTCTCTCCCTTGAACAGGGTGTTGCGCTGGCCGCTGATGCCATCGGCGGTTGCTTGCAGTTCGTCGATGGTGGCTTGCGGGGCGCCGGCTTCGACGGCTGCTGTCACTTCGGCCTTGGCGGCACGCTCGGGGGTGCCGAGGTCGGCGAAGGTGGCGCCGTCGGCGATGCCTTCGAGGTGGCCGTTGATGTAGCTGGCGTAGGCCTCGGCTTCTTTGCCGGTGTCCAGTTTCTGGTCGGCGAAGTTGAGCAGGTCGGTGCGTCCTTCTTCGGTCAGCGCGTCGGCGCTGGGGAAGGTGATGTTCTGCGAGGCGAGCTCGTCGTGGACGTAGTCGGCGGAGAAGTTGTTGCCCCAGGTGAGGAGCCCACCGGCGACCGCGAAGACCACGACCGCGACGAGGCCGAAGCCGATCAGGATGCTGTCGATGGTGCGTCGCTTCAACGCAACGACGGGGGTTGCGGTCGCCGTTGGGTCTACGGGTGTGGTTGCCAGCGTCGGTGCTGGCCGTTCGATGACTGGGCTGCTCATGGTGTGGCTCCGTTGATCGGTGTGGATGATCATCAAGGTACGGAAATCACCCCGAGGGCGTCAGAGTCATCGGTCCCTGCCACATAGGACTTTGTACCCGACCGTTGCAACGGGCCAGCGTCTGGAGCACGAACGGCAAACTGAGGACCATCGCCTCTACCGTTTCAGCATCCCACGACCGACAATTGGACCATGACGAGCAAAACAATGGTTTTCGGTGATGACAGTTCCTCCTCGGCGGACCTCGCCTGGCTGTGGATCAGCTCCCACGCCTGGCCAGGGTGGCGGGTGGAGGTGCTCACCGCAGTGATGCCCAATCCGGTCGTTGCCCGTTCGGAACCTACGATCGCGCGCGAATGGTCACCGCCCAATCCTCGCCGAGCATTCACCGAATCGCGGTTCGACCAGGTCCTCCAGTTGACCATCGAGAGCGATCCACGACTCGCGTTGTGCCGGCCGGCCGATCTCCTCATCGTCGGCCAACGTGGCCCCGGGCTGGCGAAGGCGATGCACCTCGGAAGCACCGTCGAATGGTTGATGACTCGCCCGCCGGCGCCGATGCTCATCGCGCGGCATGGGCGGCCAACGCAGCGGGTGATCGTATGCCACGACGGTTCCCCCCACGCTCAAGGCGCAACGGAGGCGCTGTGCATGATGCCATGGGCGAGTGGGCTGTCGGCCACGGTCCTGACGGTCGAGGACGGTCGAACCGACGTCGAGCGGGCCGTGGCGATCGCTACCGCGTCGTTGGAAGCAGCCGGTGTCGAGGTCGACCACCACATCGCCAGACATGGAGAACCGACACTCGACCTGTTGTCCTACCTCGAACGCCACGACGCCGACCTAGTGGTACTCGGTACGTTGGGCCTCACCGGCGTGCGTCGGTTCCGAATCGGATCGACTGCGGGCGTCATCGCTCACGCAACCGAGCATTCGGTCCTGCTCGTGTGTGCCGACGAGACGCCCCCAGCATCACGATGACACGAGCCGTGCCGAGTCAGTGAGGACCGAAGGCCCTACCGGCGCCGAGCGGAACTTGTCATCTCGCCGCGATGGTCGACGACATTCTGTGCCGCCACCCCAACCTTGTGATCGGCGCGACGGCGACGCACCTTGATCCTCGCGATGCCCTGATCGCTGAGACGGAGAACGCCGACCTGCTCGTCATTGGCTCGACCGAGATGGGGGTAGGCGCGACAGGTTCTTGATCGGGCCGTCGCCGAGTGTCGAGCCCGGACGACTTCACAGGTGACCGCTGAGCTCGTCGAGGGACCTGCCGCCGCTGCACTCGTTCGGGCCGGCGAGGATGCTGACCTCGTGGTCATCGGATCGAGGGGTCGCAGCGGTTTCAAGACCGCCTTGTTCGGATCGGTCGCTCTCACCGTTTCTGACGCGGCCGCGTGCGCGGTTGTGATCACGCACCCGCGAAATCAAGCTTGACTGGTGACATGACGGGCCGACCTCTCCTGCGACCCATGGTCGCGCCATCGTCGTGCGACGCCGTCCTCGAACACATCGAAGCGGGTTGTGACATCATCGTTCCGTTGGCGAACGGCGAGCCGGTCACGCTGCTCGACGTGATCGAGCGAAACGCCGACTCGTTATCGAACTGCCGAGTTCATCAGATGCACGCGCTGCGTGATCGGCCGTACATGCATGGTGCGTTCAACGACCGGCTGCGACACGTCTCGTACTTCCTGTCGCACGTCACGCGACCGTGCTTCCACGCGGGCACCATCGACTTGGTGCCGAACAACTTCTCCGAGATGCGGGCGATCCTGCTCGGCGCAACCTCCGATCCGTTGGTGCTTGCGGCGGCATCGCCGCCTGACCGTCACGGCTACTTCAGCCTCGGGTTGAATGCGGACTACGTGTCGTCGTTCATCGGGCGGGCTCGCTTCTTCCTGGAGGCGAACAACCAGATGCCGCGCACGTTCGGCCGAAATCAGGTCCACATCAGCCAGGTCATCGGGTGGACGGAAGCCGACTATCCGCTGATCGACGTCGCTCCCCCCGCGACGAGCGACGCCGATCGGCGCATTGCCGATCTCGTTGCAGAGCGAATCCGCGACGGCTCGACACTGCAGATCGGCATTGGCGGGATCCCCAATGCGATCCTCGCCGCGTTGGCCGACCATCGCGATCTCGGAGTGCACACCGAGCTCATCTCCGACGGCGTGATGGATCTCGTCGAGCTCGGCGTGGTCACGGGTGTCGCCAAGCAATTGAACCGCACCAAGGTTGTCGGCACGTTCGCGCTCGGAACGCGTCGGCTGTACGACTTCCTGGACGAGAACACCGCGTTCGAGCTGTGGCCCGTGCGGTACGTAAACGACCCACGTGTCATCTCCCAAGAGGCCGGCTTCGTCTCGATCAATGCCACGATCGCTGTGGATCTATTGGGGCAGTGCGCGTCGGAGACGGTTTCGGGCGCCTACTACTCGTCCAGCGGCGGGCAGGCCGACTTCGCCCGGGGCGCGATGTACTCGAAGGGCGGCCAGGGCTTCGTCGTCCTGCACTCCACGGCCAAAGACGGCGCGGTGTCGAAGATCGTGCCGCAGCTCGCTGCTGGCGACGTGGTGACCACGCTGAAGAACACCGTTGACAAGGTGGCCACCGAGTGGGGTGTGGCCGAGCTGCGCGGCCGTTCGATACGCAGCCGCGCCGCGGCCCTCATCGCCATCGCCCACCCCGACCACCGCGCAACCCTGACGGCCGCGGCACGCCAGATCGGCTATCTCTGAGGTGCGTCGGCTCTGAGTTGGATCCCCGAGGTTCAGCTCAGCGGGACCTTCCAGTAGAGCTCGGTGCCGCTTGGGTTCGATCGGTTGATCTCGAACGTTCCGCCCATCCGCAGCGCTCTGGCTCGAAGGTTGCTCACACCGCGCCCGGAGCTCGGGCCGGATTCGGGTTCGGGTTGGGGTTCGGGTTCGGGTTGGGGTTCGGGTTCAAATCCAATGCCGTCGTCGGTGACCCGAACCGACAACCATCGGTCGCGAACCTCGATCGAGACCTCGACGGCTCGCGCGTTGGCGTGTTTCGCGACGTTCGTCAAGGCCTCTCTGGTCACTGCGAAAAGCTCGTCTGCCACTGCATCATCGAGCGCGCTGTCGATCGGTCCGTTGAAGCGAAGCAGCGGATCGAACCTCAGGCCGCGAGCCGATTCCGAAACGAGTTGAACCAGCTCTTGGCGAACAGAACGCCCCGGCACCCTCGCGGTGTGCAGCTCGAAGATCGCCGACCGCACATCGCGTACGGTGGTGTCGAGGTCGTCGATCGCGGCGGTGATGCGGGTGACCGCTGTCGTGTCCGAAACGAAACGCAAGGTGGCCTGGAGACTGAGTCCGACTGCGAACAGCCGCTGAATCACGGTGTCGTGCAGATCTCGGGCGATGCGTTCGCGATCCTCCAGCGTCGCCAGGTCGGCGACCCGCGCGTGGAGCCTGGCGTTTTCGATGCTGATACCGGCAGCCGATGCCAGCCCGACAGCGAGCTCCTGGTCGACATCCGTGAACACATCGCCGCCACGTTTGTCACAGAAGTAGAGGTTCCCGAAGACCTTGCCGCGTACAGCGATCGGCACGCCGAGAAAGGATGTCATCGGCGGGTGGTTCGGCGGGAAACCAAAGCTGGCTGGATGTTCGCGCAGGTCGGGCAACCGAATTGGCTCGGGAGTCACGATCAACAGCCCGAGGATCCCGTGGCCTTCCGGAAGGTGTCCGATGCGCCGGCGATCAGCCTCGTCGATACCCATCGTGATGAAATCGGACAACCGGGTTCCCGTCTCGTCCAGCACACCGAGCGCCCCGTACTGGGCGTCCACGAGCTCAACGGCGGTGGCGATGATCGTGTTGAGCACGGTGTGCAGGTCGAGGTCGGACCCGACGGTGAGCACGCTGTCCAGCAGGCGACGCAGCTGTCGGGGGCCTGCCATGTGGTCCATGCCCCGGAGTGTAGACACCCCGTCAGTACCCGCTTCGGCCGCCACATACTTCAGCCGAAGCATTCTTCGGTCGCGGTCAGAATCGCCGGTTGTGCCGTTCGGCTTGTCGAACCGCGTACACAGCAGCTTCGGTGCGGCGGCTCATCCCCATCTTGGACAACAAGTTGCTGACGTAGTTCTTCACCGTTTTTTCGGCAAGGAACATCTCGGCCGCGATCTGCCTGTTGGATTTGCCGTCGGCAAGCAGTTCGAGGATCTTGCGTTCCTGCGAGCTCAACCCAGCCAAGCGGGGATCCTCCTGCGCGCCGGCCCGCAAACGGTCCATCACCCTGGTGGTCAATGCCGGGTCGAGCAACGATGCCCCAGCTCCGACCTTGCGGATCGCGTCGACGATGTCGTTGCCCTTGACCTGCTTCAGGACATAGCCGGCTGCACCGGCAACGATCGCTTCGAACAGTGCCTCGTCGTCGTCAAATGAGGTGAGCATCAGACAGGCAATCCCGGGATGGCTGGAACGCAGCTCCCGGCACAGCTCGACGCCACTGCC
>JAYURF010000208.1:0-15690 GCA_043756365.1 Acidimicrobiales bacterium | reverse complement strand
GGCATCGCGTAGGTTCTCAGCTGATGAAGATCCGCCGTATCACCCCCAGCGACGACGCTGCGCATGCCGGCGGTCTCGTGCAGCACGCGTACTTCACGCTCCCCGGCTACGAACGCGACCCCGACTACGACGTGACGCTCGCCGACGTGGCGTCGCGGGCCAGCGAAGCCGAGGTGATCGTGGCCGAGCTCGACGGCACGTTGGTGGCGTGCCTCACGTTCGTGCCGGGCGCCGGTGGCGCGCACTTCGAGTTCGACGATCCTGACGCGTGCAGCTTCCGCTACTTCGGTGTCGACCCGGCGGTGCAGGGCCGTGGAGTGGGGGAGGCGATGGTGCAGTGGTGCATCGCCGAGGGTCGCCGGATCGGCCGAAGCCGGATGCGGATCCACACGTTGGCATCGATGATCGGCGCGCAACGGCTGTACGGCAAGCTCGGGTTTCGCCGCACCCCCGAGTTCGACGAGGATTGGGACGGGATCATCGGGTTGGCGTTCGTGTTGGATTTGTGACCGCAGCGACGCAAGGAGATTGAACATGAGCGTGACATGGGAACAACCGGCACCGGGGCAGTGGGCGCTTGACCGTTCGCACATGCCGCCTGGGTGCACGCCGATGGTCCAACACATCGCCGGGCGTTCGATGCCGGCGGGCATGCGACGGGTGTTTGCCGCATTGGGAACACCGCTCGACACACTCGATGTGCGCTTCGTCAACGGCCACTTCTACTCGCGGTTGCGCCCGCTGATCTCGCCCGACAAGCCGGCCGCCAAGCTGCCCCCGTTGCCGCTGCTGAAGCTCGCCGTGCGGCTGCATCCGGAGATGCGTCGCCGCAACAAGATGGCCGGCGTCGTGCGGGCCACCGAGCCGTGGAACGAGGTGATCGCCGATTGGCACAACGGCGGAAAGGCGATGATCGAGTCCAAGAACCTCGCGTTGCAAGACGTCGAGTTGACCGCGCTGTCCGACGACGCAGCGGTCCAGCACGCACGGACCTGCATCGACCACTGCCTCACGTACTGGGAGCATCACTTCTGGCTGCATGGCTTCGACCTCGGCCCGATCGGGCAGTACCTCTTCGAGGCGCAGCAGTGGCACCTCGACCCGCACGAGCTGCTCTCGCTGCTGGAGGGTGCGTCTCCGTCGACCAGTGCGCCAGTCAACGCGGCGCTCCAGATCCGCGCCACGGTCGACAGCCTCGGTGCTGTACCGGCGACGTTGGCCGAGCTACGCGCCGTGTCGCCGGAGGTCGACGTGGCGGTCGGTGCGTACCTACGTCACCGTGCTGCGGTGTTGTTCTCTCGCTATGACATCGATGGCGTCACCCTCGGCGAACGCCCCGATTTGGTGCTGGCCAGCATTCTCGGCGCGGTTGCTCGTGATTCCAGCGATGCCGTTCGCGAGCGCACCGCAGCTGTGCGGGCTCGTGTTCCCGCCGAGCACGTGGACCGATTCGACGAGATCCTGCGTCAAGCCCGCAACGCGATGGACCTTCGTGACGACAACGGACCGACCACGGCCGAGTGGCCGCTCGGGTTGCTCCGCCTGGCACTGCTCGAACTTGGCCGCCGGCTCGTCGCCTCCGGCCACATCGCCGATCGCGACCTCGCGCTCGAACTGCTTCCCGACGAAGTGCGGCCTGGGCTGATCGCCGCTGCGCCGGTGGCTGCCGAGCTGATCCGTCGCCGAGACGGGCGGGCCGCGCAACGCCTCCTCGAGGCCCCGCGGGTGCTTGGGCCCGACGAACCGGCACCGCCGCTCGAGGTACTGCCGGCAAACCTGGCGCGCCTCGTCGGCATGGTGCAAACGGTGATGCAGCACCTCGGAATGGATGGCGTCGTCTCCGCGTCGGGCCTGCACGGGTCGGGCATCGGGTCGGGCGTGGTCACGGGTCGAGCGCGTGTGGCGGGGTCGCCCGAGGAGGCGTTCGACCTACTCGAGCCCGGTGACGTGCTCGTCGTGCACAGCACCACTCCGGCCTACAACCTGGTGCTGTCGCTCGCTGCGGCGGTGGTCACCGTTGAGGGCGGGCCGATGAGCCACGCCGCCGTGTTGGCCCGTGAGCTCGGGATTCCCGCCGTAGTTGGTGCTGCGGCGGCGCTCACCGACATTCCCGATGGGGCCATCGTCGAGGTGGATGCCGACGCTGGGGAGGTGCGCGTGCTGTCGGCCGGCTGAACCGGCAGTGGCGCTGAGCGTGTGAGACTGGACCGATGAGAGCGGTCGTGTTGCATGCGTATGGTGGGCCGGAAGTTCTGACGATCGAGGAGGTGGCAGCTCCGGTGCCGGGCCCCGACGAGGTGCTGATCGATGTGGCCGCGACGGCGATCAACCGTGCCGATGTGTTGCAACGGATGGGCATGTACCCGAACCCGCGACCGGCCGCAGTGGAGATCCCGGGCCTCGAGTTCGCCGGCACCGTCGCCTCCTGCGGCGAGCGGGTCACGATGTGGAACGTCGGTGACCGGGTGATGGGGATCGACGCCGGCGGCGGCTACGCCGAGCAGATCGCCACCCATGAACGCCAACTGCTCGCCGTGCCGGCCGGGATCGATCTGGTCCACGCGGCGGCGATCCCGGAGGTGTTCCTCACCGCATGGGATGCACTGGTGGTCCAGGGTCGCCTCACCAGCGGTCGCTGGGCGCTTGTCCACGCGGGAGCATCCGGTGTCGGCACCGCCGGAATCCAGATTACGAAGGCGGTCGGGGCTCGCATCGCCGTCACCTGCTCGGCCGGCAAAGCCCAAGCGTGCCGCGATCTCGGTGCCGACGTGGTGCTCGAACGCTCACCACACGATTGGCTGAGCGACGCGACCGCTGCTGTGCCCGGAGGTTTCGACGTGGTGCTCGACGTGATCGGCGGGGACGAAATCGGCCGCAACCTGCAGGCGGTTGCCCAGCGGGGGACCATCGTTCAGGTCGGGCTGATGGGCGGCGGGACCGTGCCGGTCAACGTCGGGTTGTTGATGGGCAAGCGAGCCACATGGATCGGCACGACGCTGCGCGCCCGCCCGATCGAGGAAAAGGTCGCCCTCACCCGCCGCTTCGCGGTGGAAATGCTGCCGCTGTTCGACACCGGCGAACTGCGCCCGGTTATCGACAGCGTGCATGCCCTCGACGCGATCGCCGACGCCCACCGGTTGATGGAATCCAACGCCAACACGGGCAAGATCGTCGTGCGGATCGCCTGAGCCTCAGCCGCCAGTCAGCCGCCGACACGCACCGTTCTCGTGTGCCAGCCGGTGGCGCCGTCGGGATCGGGGCGAGCTACCTCGTCGGTCTGGGTCTCACCGGTGCTGTCGGTGGCGCGCACCTGGATGGTGTGTTCGCCAGGCGTCGCGTCCCATTCGTACAACCACTGGCGCCAGGTGTCGACGGTGACATCTGCGGCGAGGCGTGCCTCGGTCCAGGGACCGTCGTCCACACGCACCTCGACCTTGGCGATACCGCGCTGCTGTGCCCAGGCAACGCCGGCAATCGCGACGGGCCCTGGCTGCAGGTCGTCGTCGCGTCGCGGAACGTCAATGCGCGACTGGGTTTTCACCGGTGCATCGCGTGACCAGCCGCGCGGCACCCAGTACCCGACCGCGTCGTCCCAGCGGGTCAGGTCGAGGCTGCTCAACCACTTGGTGGCGCTGACGTAGCCGTATAGGCCAGGCACGATCACGCGAGCCGGGAAGCCATGGCGGAGGGGGAGCGGCTCGCCGTTCATGCCGATTGCAATCAGGGCGTCGCGGCCGTCGCGGGCGACCTCCATGGGGAACCCGCACGTCCACCCGTCGACCGATGTGCCAAACACCTGCTCGGCGTCGGGGCTCACACCGGCCTCGTCGAGCAGTTCCGACAGCAGGACGCCTTGCCACACGGCAGTGCCGATCAGGTTGCCGCCGACCTCGTTCGACACGCAGGCAATGGTGATCACCCGCTCCACCTGAGGGCGGGCGAGCAGGTCGTCGTAGGAAAGGGTGAGTGGCCGCTCCACCATTCCGCCAATGGTCATGGTCCACCGATCGAGGCGGATGCGTGGTACCGAGAGCGCCGTATCGATGAGGTAGAAGTCATCGTTGGGAGTGATGAACGGCGTCACCGGACTGAGTGTCGCCTCGGCGGGGATATCGGGCGCAGCCGACGAGACGGTGCCGCCGAGCGGCGAATCAGGGCCGGTCACCACGTCGGCGGCCCCGCCGGTTTCCGTCGTGGTATCGGTTCCCACGGCCACGGGGGGCAGTTCGTCGGGCGCCGCGGCGCGGATGCGTTCAATTCGCTGGCTCTCCAGGCGACGCGCCGACAGTGCAGCAAGTACCGCCACGCCGGCGGTGCCTGCGGCAGCGGCTGTGAACCGGCGGCGATCCCAACCGTCCGGCACTCGTGAGGTGACGGGACGTTCGTGGGCGGGGTCGGTGGCCGCGATCTTCCGTGACAGGTACCAGATCAGACCCGCACCACACACAGTGCCGATCATCGCCGGAATCGCCGACCGCAGATCGCCCGCCGGGCCGGGCCGATTGGCGGCAACGACCGCGCCGGCAAGACCGAACACGGCGATGGCCGCGGCGCCGATTAACGGGCGCCGTCTCGCCACCATGCCGACGACCAGTGAGAGCGCGGCGATCGTGGCCACCATGCCAACCCGCAGGGCGAGCTTGTCGTTCGTTCCGAACCAGTCGATGGCGAGGTCCTTCAACCACTTCGGGGTGCGATCGATGAACTCGCTCCCGACTGCGTTGAGGGGGGAATCGACATCGAGAAGAGCAGCCGCAAACAGTCCGACGGCGACTGCACTGCCCGCCGAGACCAGCCCCGCGGTTGGGCCGGCCCACTGCGGCAGCGGGTCAGGTTGCCGGCGGGGGGCGCGCTGGTCGGTTTCGGGTCGGGTGAGCTGCGATGTCATGGGGAGACTCCTGTGCCGTACGGGCTTGGGGATTCCTGGTGTGCCGCGACCTGGTCCGTCGCGATCTGGTGCGACCCGATCTGGTTTGCTGCGACATGGTTCGGGGCGAGGCGGCTGCTGGATGGGCCTGGGGGTGACGAAACCGGCAGGGTCAGCGGGAGGGCAAGGTGAGCGGGTGCACTCGCAGAGCCCGGTGGCCGACCGATCGGCAGTTCGACGTGCACGGTGCCGCCGGGCGGGTCGCCCAGCCAGATTCGGCCACCATGACTCGTCACGATCGCCCGGCAGATCGCCAGCCCCAGCCCCGAGTTCCCGGTCCGCGAGTTGCGCGACGGATCGGCACGATGGAACGGTTCGAAGGCGCTCGCACGAAACTCTGGTGGGAAGCCGGCGCCACGATCGGTGACGCAGATGCAGACCGTGTCTGTGGTCGTGTTGATCGAGATCGTGACCACCTCGCTGTCAGGGCTGTGGCGCACCGCATTGTCCGTGAGGTTGCGGATCACCCGGGCCAGGTCCAACGGGTTGCCCATCACCCAAGCGGGGCCGTCGGTGCGCATCTGCAAGGTGATCTGGCGGCGATGGGCCAGTGGTGCGAACGCCTCCACCGATTCGTCCGCGAGTTCCGCCAACGAGACCGGGATCGTGGTCGATTCGGTGTGTCCGGATACCAGGCGGGAAAACTCGATCATCTGCTGGATCATCGAGTCGAGCGTGCCGATCTGCGCCGCCAGCAGGCCGTAGTAACGCTGCGGGTCGGGGGCCACGCCGTCCTCCAGGCTCTCCACAGCGGCCTGCATCGCCGCCAACGGGGTGCGCAGATCATGGCCGATGCTGGTGAACAGGTGTTGGCGGGCCGAGGCCATCGTCGTCCGCTCGATGTCGGCCAGCCGGAGCGCTTCGATCATCTGATCGAGCGCTGCTGCGGTCGCTCCGACCTCGTCGCGGCGCACGACACCCGTGCTCACGTGCAGGTCTCCGCCGGCAACCTGCTGGGCAACGTCACCGAGGCGGCGAACGTCGCGGGTGATCGGGCGGGCGAGTTGGCTGGCCACCACGAGCGAGATGCCCGATGACAGCACGAGCACCACCAGAAACAACCGGTAGTCGTGTGACGACACGAACATTGCGTTCGATGCGGCCGACGAGGTAACCGCGCCCAAGGTGAGCGAACAGAACCCGACGGCAAGCGCGACACCGGCCACGCTGGCTCGCGACGACACGAGCTTGGCCAACAGCGGGGTCAATGCTGCAGCCAGCACGGCAGGACCGACGAGTACGACCAGCAGGTGCGCACGGTCGCTCGGAGGTGGCCGCAACAGCACCTCGGCGAGAACGACGGTGAGCGCGACAAGGCCGGTGAGGGCCAGGAGCAGCCGCTTGGTCATGGTTCGAACCGGTAGCCGACTCCCCACACCGTGGTGATCCACCGCGGCTGTTCGGGGTCGGATTCGATCTTGTTGCGCAATCGGCGCACGTGCACGGTGACGGTTGCCGGATCCTGGTAGTCGGCCGAGGAATCCCACACGCTGACAAGCAACTGGGCGCGCGAGAACACCTGCCGCGGATGGGCCGCAAGGTAGGCGAGCAGGTCGAACTCCTTGGCGGTCAAGCTGACCTGCCGGTCGCCGGCGCAGACCTCTCGCGAGGTTGTGTCGATACGGAGCCCGTCAAAGTCGAACACGCTGGTCCCTGCGGGAGCGGCGCTGCGGCGCAGCACGCTACGCACCCTGGCAACCAGCTCGCGCGGCGAAAACGGTTTGACCACGTAGTCGTCGGCGCCGAGCTCCAGCCCGAGCACCCGGTCGGACTCGTTGACGCGCGCGGTGAGCAAGATGACGGGGATTCGTTGGCCCAGGTCACGCAGGACGTCGAGCCCGCTGCGATACGGCAGCATCACGTCGAGCACGATCAGATCGGGAACGAACGACTCCACCACCGCCAGCACGTCGTGGCTGTCGCCGAGCTCGCGAACCACGAAGCCGTCACGTTCGAGGTACTGGACGACGACTTCGCGAACGGTCGGCTCGTCGTCGACCACGAGAACCCGTGCAGCGTTCACAGAGCCCACAATACGGAACCTCGCCGCGCCGCGCTGGGAAGCAGCCCGAGTGTTTTCCAGTTGTTTCGCAGCAAGGCCTGCGCGACCGGCAGTGGTCGAGGTGCTGGCGCTGGTGTCAGGGGCCTATGGTCGGCCCCATGAGTCAGCGGGCGTCGAGCGGCTTGTAGTCGCGCTCGCCGGCACCCGCGTACCACTGCCGCGGGCGGCTGATCTTTTGGTCCTTGTCGCCGAGCAACTCTTGCCAGTGAGCCAACCAGCCCACGGTGCGCGGGATCGCGAACAGCACGGTGAACATCGCCACCGGAAATCCGAGCGCCTGGTAGATCAACCCCGAGTAGAAGTCGACGTTGGGGTACAGCTTGCGGCTGGTGAAGTATTCGTCGCTGAGCGCGACCTCTTCGAGCTTGAGGGCGATGTCGAGCAGCGGGTTCTTGCCCGTCACCTCGAACACGTCGTAGGCGGTCTTCTTGATGATGGTGGCGCGTGGGTCGTAGTTCTTGTACACCCGGTGCCCGAAGCCCATCAGGCGCCCGCTCTTGCCACTCTTCACGTCGGCAATGAACGCGGGCACGTTATCGATGTGGCCGATCTCGGTGAGCATCCGCACCACGCTCTCGTTTGCCCCGCCGTGCAGCGGGCCGTACAGCGCCGAGGCGGCAGCCGCAGCCGACGAGTACGGATCGGCGTGGCTGGAGCCGACGACGCGCATGGCCGTGGTGCCGCAGTTCTGCTCGTGGTCGGCGTGGAGGATGAACAACACGTCCATCGCTCGCTCGAGCCGCGGGTCGAGTTCGTAGTCGCCGATCCTCCACATCATGTTCAAGAAGTTGGCCGGGAACGACAGGTCGTTGTTGGGATACACGAACGGTAAGCCGACGGAGAACCGGTAGCACATCGCCGCCAGCGTGGGCATCTTCGCGATCAGGCGCAGGATCTGCTTGTCGCGGCTGTCTTTGTCGTGGATGTCCTTGGCGTCGTTGTAGAACGTGCCGAGAGCGGCCATCGAGCTGACCAGCATCCCCATCGGATGAGCGTCGTAGTGGAAGCCGTCGACGAAACGCTTGCGCATGTTCTCGTGGATGAATGTGTGGTGCACCACCTCGTTGGTCCAGATCTCCAGCTCGGCCGCGGTCGGCAGTTCCCCGTTCAACAGGAGGTAGGCCACTTCGAGGTAGGTGCTCTGCTCGGCTAACTGTTCGATCGGGTAGCCGCGATAGCGCAGGATCCCGGCATCGCCGTCGAGGTAGGTGATAGCGCTCTTGCACGCCGCGGTCTGCATGTACGCGGGGTCGTAGATGTACAGCGACGGATCGAGCTCGCGGACCGCCGAAGCGGGGAAGACCCCGTCGGTGATCGGAACGGTCACGGTCTTGCCGGTGCGATCGTCGGTGATGGTGATGGTGTCGGGCACGTTGCTCCCTCGGGTGACACGGAAACGGACTGGGGCTTGCTCCCCGCGCTGAGACTATCGGTGGCCGGGTCAGCGGCCATTGGTCAGCGGCTCACACCCATTCGTCCCACGGCTCACAGCGGCGTGTTGTCGTGAGGCCGTGGCTGCAGTCGCTCGCGCTTGTCGATCAGCGTCTGGAGCGCATACCCGATCACCGAACGGGTTTCCGCGGGTTCGATGACCGCATCGATGTAGCCCCGGTCGGCGGCAATGTACGGGTTGAGCAGGCGTTCGGCGTAGTCGGCCTCGAACGCCGCACGCTCGTCGGGTGTTGCCCGGCGTTGCAGGATCGCCGCAGCCTGGCCGGCGCCCATCACCGCGAGCTCCGCCCACGGCCACGCGACGCACAAGTCGTTGCCCATCTTCTTGGAGTCCATCACGATGTACGCGCCGCCGTAGCTCTTGCGGAGCACAACGCAAATCCGCGGCACCGTCGCTCGGGCGTAGGCGAACACCAACTGTGCGCCATGGCGGATCATGCCCCGCCACTCCAGATCCTTGCCGGGGTAGAAGCCCGGCGTATCGACCAGGGTGATGATCGGCAAGTTGAACGCATCGCAGAACGCAACGAAGCGTGCGGCCTTTTGCGATGCAGGGATGTCGAGCGTGCCGGCAAGGGAGATGGGTTGGTTGGCGACGACGCCGACTGGGAGCCCGCCGATAGTGGTAAACGCCGTGACCACGTTCGCGGCCCACCGCGGTCGCAGCTCGAGCAGGTCGCCGTCATCGGCGATCGAGCGGATCACGTCGCGCACGTCGTAGCTGCCCGTCGATGTGGTTGGCAGCAGCGCCCCGGCCTCAGGGGTCTGCCGGTCGATCGAGTCGTCGGTCGGCCACATCGGCGGTTCTTCGTCGTTGTGCGAGGGCAGGTATGCCAACAGGTTGGCAACGGTGTCGATGGCAGCATCCAGGTCTGCGGCGATCAAGCTCGCTGCGCCGGTGTACCGGGCGTGAGTGGATGGCCCGCCGAGCTCGTCGTTGTCGATCATGACGCCGGTGAACTCTGCCACCATGGTCGGCCCGCTGACGAACGCGTAGGAGTCGGTGGTCATCACCACCAAGTCGGCAAGCCCGATCAACAGCGCGGGCCCGCTGACCGCCGGTCCGTCGACGATCATCAGCACCGGCACCACCCCGGAGCACTCGGCGATGGCTCGCGCCGCGAGGCCCCAGCCGTGCAGGGCAGCGAAACCTTCGCTGATGTCGGCACCGCTGGAGCGGATCACCGCCACGAGCGGTATCCGCTTCGTGCGTGCCAGGATGGCACCCGCTTCGATCTGCGACGACGAGATCGACGACAGCGCGCCCTGACGCTCACTGGCATCGACATCGACCCACACCACTTGACGATCTTCGATCTCGCGGACCTCGACCCGCGCGACCGACGGCACACCTGAGCGGATCGCCACGGTCGACATGGACGACACCATAGATCGCCGCTGGCTCAGCGAAATGTTTCAGCGGTGGCCGACTGGCCCGGCCCGGTGGCTCGAGCAGTACCGTCAGTCCATCTGGCCGGGGTCGGTAGCCGCCGCGGTGTAGGACCAAGCGGCGGGTGTCATCGCTGGGCGGCACAAGCCGGGTTCGCTTGCTACAGATGCCGAAAGGCGATAGGCGTCGACGTGGAGTTGCTGAGTGCTAGCATGCTTGCATGACGGCTACCTTGACGATTCGAGTCGATGACCAACTCGCGGCGCTAGCGAGGGATCGCGCTCAGGAGCAAGGCGTTTCGCTGAACCAGTACGCGACGGACCTGCTTCGGGCAGCGCTCGATCCGGCATCGAGCGGAGATCTGGTCGAGTCGCTGAGGGAACGGCTCCGTCGTGCAGGGCTGAATGTCCCACGGTCGTCATCGCCGGGTCGTTCCGCTCATCGACCGCCCCCTGATGTTGTTGCAGCAGCGATGCAAGCAGCTGGGAAGGGCCGAGCGCTGTCCGACATCGTGTCGGACGGTCGCGGGTGACCGCTGCGTACTTCGACTCGTCGGCGATCGTGAAGTTGTATGCCGACGAGTTACACAACGAAGCAGTTCGAGGTCTCGTCGAGGTTCCGATCTGTACATCGCTCGCCCGCGTGGAGGTGACGGCAGCATTCTTTGGAAAGGCCCGCTCCGGCGAGATCTCTGTGGACATTGCCGAAGTGCTCAGAGATGTTTTCGACGCCGACTGGGATGACGGCCGTTTTCTTCATATCGCGCCCACGGAACCGATCGAGACCGAAGCCGCTCGTCTCGCCTCCGTGCACATGGTGCGCGGCTTCGACGCCGTGCACCTTGCGACTGCCTTCGCAGCTCGTCGAGCGGTGCCTGAATTGGCCGTGTTCGTGTGTTTCGATAAACGCCTATGCCAGGCGGCTGTCAACGAGCAGTTCGAACTGCTGTCAGCTACGTCAAGATTTCGAGAGGTTTGCGAGGGTCAGGCACGCGATCGCTGAAACGCGCCATGTGTTCACGGAACCGTACCGGCACCGTCTGACGCGCCGCGACGGCGCGTTTCTGCTCCCGACAAAGATTGAGTATCGTTGTGGATGCAGCAACCATGGGCCCGGGTGTCGTGACGGCGCTCTCGTCGAATCGGGTCGCTGAGTGCGCTCCGGAACCGCCTGACCAGTCACGAGGTCAGATTGCCGGTGCCTCGAGCTCAGAAGGCGCGGCTGCTGCCGAACGGGAACGCATCGGCCCCCACGTGCACGCCGGGCTGCTTGGGTCCCTGTCGCTCGATGATTTCGCACAGTACTTCGAGCAGTGCTTTCGTGGGGGCGTTGGGGACCGGGCGGCGGCGTTGCACCCAACCAACCACTCGCCGGGGAAGCTCCGGCACGGCGATTCGCTTGAAGTCGCCCTTCAGCCAACGTGGGATCGCCGTGGCGGGCACGATTGCCGCCCCGTACCCTTCGAATGCGAGCGAGGCCAGTAGGCGGACACCGTCGATCTCGGCTTGGGCGATCAAGGTGGTATCCACCGCCCCTGCGGCACGATCGATGATCCGGCGCAGCCCCGTGCCCGTCGGCGGCAACAGCAGCGGGGTGTGCGCGAGCGCGGGGAGTCGCAGCGTGTCGTGCGCGGCGAGGGGGTTCTTGGTGTGCACCAGCAGCACCAGATCCTCGGCGAACAGTGGCTGAACGGTGACCTCGGCATCATCAATGGGGAGGTGGACCACAGCCGCATCGAGCTGACCCGAAACGACCCGGGGTACGAGCGCAGTGGTGCTGCCCTCGTGGACGGTGACATGTACGGCGGGATGGAGCGATTCGATCTGGCTGAGCAGTTGGGGGAGCAGCCACCGCGCCGTCGTCCCGATCGAGCCGAAGCGGGCGTCGCCGGCCACCTCGGTCCCGCGCGATGCCATGTCGGCAGCAATATCTTCGAGTTCATGCAACACTCTGCGTGCTCGCTCCACTACAGCGAAACCTTCGTCGGTGAGGCCGCCGCGCTGGCGGTCGACAAGCATCACGCCGAGCTCTTTCTCGAGACGCCCAATATGGCCACTGACGTTGGATTGTACGGTGTACAAGGCCCTCGCCGCCGCCGAGAACGTCCCGTGATCGGCGATTGCGACAAGCGTCGTCAATTGGCGGAGGTCCATCTCGAAAAACGATACCAAGTATCCGGCATTACTGCTTGAAAGATCACTCGTTCACGTGCATACTTTCACATGTAGTTCGAAGTGAGTCCTCCCCCAAGGACTCACTCGACAAGAACCCGCAGATGGCGCCCCCACGCCGTCGGGTTTCGGTTGAGAGGCCCCGCTTCCCCCAAGCGGGGCCTTTCCCGTTTTCACCTTCCAGTCCGCACCGGGTCACCGTTGACACTTGCGGTCGGGGCGTGGCCTACAGTGCGGGGCGTATGGCTGATCGCGTTGCTTCCCGGGGTGCTGCCTTCTTCGATCTGGACCGCACGTTGCTCGCGGGTGCGTCCGGTCAGGTGTTTTCGCAGGCGATGCGCACCGCAGGTCTGGTCAGCCGCACCATTCCCGGGGAATCGCTGATGTACCGGCTGTTCAACACCGTCGGCGAGACGCTGCCGGCGATGGCGTTGGCTCGCCAAGGCGCCAAGTTCGTCAAGGGCAAGTCGCAAGCGGCCGTGCAATCAGCCGCACAGCAGTGCGCGCACGAACTGGCTGCGTTGGTCCAGCCACTGGCAGCGCCACTGTTTGCCGAGCATCGCGCCGCTGGCCGGCCCGTGGTCCTGGCCACGACGACCCCGCTCGACCTCGTACGCCCGCTCGTCGATTTGCTCGGCCTGGACGGCGTGGTGGCCACCCGCTACGGGGTCAATGCCGATGGCACCTACGACGGGACACTCGTTGGCCCGTTCGTGTGGAGCACCGGCAAGCTCGCCGCAGTGCGCGAGTGGGCCGAACAACACGGCATCGATCTGGCGGACAGCTACGCGTACAGCGACAGCATCTACGACACGCCCCTGCTCGCTGCCGTGGGATTCCCGTTCGTCGTCAACCCCGACCCGCGAATGATGCTCATGGCCGCGGCGCGGCGCTGGCCGGCGCTCGATCTGTCCGACGCCGGCCCCGTCCCCGCCTCTGCGAACCCGTTGAAAGGCCTCGGTATGCCACGGATTCCGATTCTGAACATCGATGTGCAGAAGTTGGCGATGAGCTTCGCTCACCCGTTGCTGTTCCCGTACGCCAAGTTCGATATCGACGGCGTCGACAACATCCCCGCGTCGGGTCCGGCGATCGTGGTGGGCAACCATCGCAGCTACTTCGACCCAGCAGCGATGGCCGTGGCCATCGCTCGCACAGATCGAACGATTCGCTTTCTCGGCAAAAAAGAGGTGTTCGATGTGCCCGTGGTCGGCCGGTTGGGTGTCGCGATGGGTGGCATCCGGGTGGATCGCGGCACCGGATCCGACGCGCCGCTGCAAGCCGCGGCCGATGCCTTGAACGACGGTGATCTCGTTGCGATCATGCCCCAGGGGACGATCCCGCGGGGAAGGGCGTTCTTCGACCCGATGCTGCGCGGACGGTGGGGCGCGGCTCGGTTGGCGGCGATGACCGGTGCCCCCGTCATTCCAATTGGCCTCTGGGGGACGGAGCGGGTGTGGCCTCGGTCGGCACGGGTGCCCAATGTGCTCAACGTGGTCGATCCGCCGGTCGTGCGGATCCGGGTAGGCGAGCCGGTGGCGCTCACGCACCGCAGCGCCGATGCCGACACCAAACGAATCATGAAGGCGATCATGGCGCTGCTGCCCCCGGAGAGCCGGGTGAAGCATCAGCCGACGGCCGCCGAACTTGCGCTCTCGTTGCCGCCGGGGCACCACGGCGACGACCGGGCCGAGACCAAGCGACGGCCGGGCACAGACTGATGCCGCTGTCGGGTTGATTGGCAGGCTGAGTTCCCTACCGACCGGTAGGTAGGTAGGCTTGTGGCCATGAACGAGGTAGCGCTGCTGCAGGAGTTGACGCCCGTCGCCGAGGAACTGACGACACGGCACTACGACACGTGCAAGCCTTGGTATCCACACGAGTTCGTCCCGTGGGAGCTGGGTCGCAGCTTCGAAACCGATCGCGAATGGGATCCGGCCGAGGTTCCGCTGTCCGATTCTGTTCGCAGCGCGTTGTTCGTCAACTTGCTCACCGAAGACAACCTCCCGTACTACTTCCAGACCATCGACCGCATGTTCGGTCGCACGGGGATCTGGAAGGAGTGGTCGCACCGCTGGACTGCGGAGGAAGCACGGCACTCCATCGCGATGCGCGACTTCCTCACCGTCACCCGCACCCTCGATCCAAAGATGCTTGAAGACGGGCGGATGTCACAGATGTCGGGCGGTCAGGTTCCCGATCCCGAGTCGGCGATCGACGGCTTCGTGTACGTCGCACTACAAGAGCTGGCGACCCGCATCGCCCACCGCAACACCGGTCGGGCGATGATCGATGAGCTCGGCGATCACCCGGTGGGCAAGGCCGGTTACGACATGCTCGGCCGGGTCGCCGCCGACGAGAACTTCCACTTCCTGTTCTACCGCGACCTCACCTCGGCCGCACTCGAGATCGCACCATCACTGGTGCTGCCGGCGATCGAGCGGCAGGTGCGCGAGTTCGAGATGCCAGGCACCGGCATCCCCGGTTTCAAGCAGCACGCCGACGCGATCGCCAAAGGCGGGCTGTACAACCTGTTGCAGCATCACGACCAGATCCTCGAGCCTGTTGTGGTGAAGTGGTGGAAGATCGAATCCTTGCAAGGACTCACCTCCGACGCCGAGATCGCCCGCGATGCGCTGCTCCGTCAGATCCAGCGGATCGGCCACGTGGCCCGCCGCCTCGCCGATCGGGCCCGTGAAGCAACCGAGAAGGCCACCGAGAAAGCCAAGGCCACCATCGGCGACCGCCGCCCCGGAGTGTTCCCGGGCTGATCGGCCCGTTACTGCCCGCCTGCGGCGCGTGGTCGGCTCAGCGACGAGGCAGCGGCGGGTTGAAGACGGGGCCGTCGAAACGACCGGCGGTGGTGAACGACTCGACGGGTCGCCGGGAGAGTTTGGTCGGTTGGTGCTCGGGAACCCCGAGGAAGATCAGTGCGGCGAGCGCATGATCGGGTGGAAGGCCGAGCAGCGGGCCGGCCGTCGGCTCCACGCGCGACAGCATGGTCGTCATCACCCCGCCGAGCCCGCGGGCCCGTGCCGCAAGCAGGATGCTCCAGCAGAACGGGTACACCGATGCCCCGCCCGTGAGCGGAGGACGATCGAGCGCACCGTCCATCAACGCGACGCGGGTCAGGTCGGCGGCGACGGCCAGGACCACCGGGACCGTGGCGATGGTGTCGAACAGCGCGTTCGGCGCATGGATGGGGGTTGCGCCGGTCGAGCGACCGAACGCGAACGCAGTGACCCCGGTGGCGTTGGTGCCGACGTACTCGTACCAGACCGGTCGCATCAGCTCGGCCAGTTGTTCGCGGGTGCCCGCGTCGGTGATCACCGCGATCCGCCACGGCTGACGGTTCCCGCCGCTGGGGGCAAATCGGGCGTCGTCAATGATCGCATGTACGGTCGCGTCGTCGACCGGGTCGGGGTGAAACGCCCGTGCCGCACCGGTCGTGCGGAGGGCCTCGGTCAGATCCATCGACAGCGATTCGCCCGGCAACTCAACTTCCGGCGCCTTCGGCGACTGGGCTGCTGGCGCCTTCGGCGACCTTGCGCCGCACGACGTTCAGCGCCGAGCCGGCCCGGAACCATTCGACCTGTTCGTCGCTGAAGGTATGGACACCGGCGAAATCGATGGTCGTGCCGTCGGGCTTGACGATTTGGCAGGCCACGTTGTAGCCCGGCTTCGGGGG
>JAYURF010000207.1:0-5201 GCA_043756365.1 Acidimicrobiales bacterium | reverse complement strand
GGGCTTTCTCGGCGGGGACGGTGCAGGCGGCGAGGAGCTGATTCACCTCGTCGACGCACAAGTCGACGAGGTCTTCGAGGTCGGGCACCAGCTCGCGGCACGCGACCAGGCCGAAGTCGAGTGTGTTGACATAGCTCTGCACCGTGATGTTCAACCCTTGACCGTCGATCACGGTCGACACCGGATAGAAGTGCTTCATCGTGGCTCCCGCCAGGTACAGCGGTTGGCGGGGACCGGGGACGTTGGAGATGACCAGGTTGACCGGCGGGTTCATCCGGTCGGCGATGCGGGTCGCGGCGGCCATCCGGATCGCCCGCGTGGCCAACGCCGGTGTGGCGAACTGGGTGAACTCGGCGATCAGGTCAGCCGGCAACATGTCGAACTGCTGCTTGGCCGCGTTCATCGTCTCGTGCATCGCCTTCACCCGTTCGACGGGGTCGTCGATGTCCGTCGGCAGTGCCGAGACCAGTGCCGACACCCGGTTGGTCCAGATGTCGGCCTCGTCGCCGCTGCGGATCGAGATCGGCACCATCGCCACCAACGCCTCGGCCGGCAAGGCGTCGTGGCCGTGCAGGTAGCGGCGCAACGCCCCAGCGCACACGGCCATGACGACATCGTTCACCGTTGCCCCGAGATGGTTCTTGATCGTCTTGATGTCGTCGAGTGCTACGGAACGCATTGCAAATCGGCGGTGTGCGGTGATTGACGCGTTGAACGGCGTGCGCGGCGCAGCGCGTCGCGGCATCGTCGGTGGCCGGTCGCGTGTGTCGGCCGGACGGCCGCGAGGGAGCCGACGGCGGATCGCGTCGAGCACGCTGGCCATCTCCACTCCGCGCACGGCGGTGGCTGCTTCGCTCATCGCGCGCAGTCCGAGGCGTGCCGCTCGACCCGGGTTCGCGGCCAGGTTCAGCGCGGCTTTGCGGAGCACGTCGTTCGCGGAGGGGACCTTGTCGACAGGCCACGGATGCAGGCTGGTATCGGCATGCTCGGGTGGGTGCGGCTCGGCGTCGAGCATGATCGTCAACAGTTCCACCCCGGACGCTCCGTCGATGGTGGCGTGGTGCACCTTGGTGAGAATCGCGAAGTCGTCGTCGGGGAGGCCTTCGATCACGTACGCCTCCCACAGCGGGCGGCTCCGGTCGAGCGGCCGGCCGATCAGCCGAGCCACCTGCTCGGACAGCTGCGCCTGACTGCCCGGCGCGGGCAGGCCGAGGTGGCGAACGTGGAAGTCGAGGTCGAAGTCGGGGTCGAGGATCCAGAACGGTCGATCGATCCCCATCGGCACCTCGACCAGCCTCCGCCGGAACGGGTCGATCAGGTGCATGCGCGCTTCGAGCTGCGACCGGAATGCCTCGAACGGTTCGAACGACGGATCGTTCGGCCGGCTGTACACCGACAGGCTCGAGACATGCCCGAACGATGTGGCCGTTTCCATGTAGAGGAATCCGGCATCCAATCCGCTCAGCTGTTTCATCGTGCTCCGATCCTCGTGCTGCCGGCCACCGTGCTGCCGGCCATCCTGCTGCCGGTCATCCTGCCATGCGCTGACGCCTGGTGTTCGAGCCCGATCAGTCCAGCAGCGACAGCAAATCGTGGTCCATCATCGCCGCGGAGGCTCGCGACACGAGTTCGCGCATGAACGTGGCACCTCGCTCGTTGGATGGGTCGAGCGTTCCGGCGATGACGATGGCGTAGGCGTACAGTTGCAGTGCGGCGAGCTTGTAATCGTCCCAGCACTGATCGAGGCTGTAGTCCTGCACACCGAGCTCGGCGAGCCGGCCGTGATAGTGCTCGATGATCCGCGCCTCGTGCTGGCGGCGTTGGTCGGTCGTGACGTTCTGGGTGACCAGGTAGGCCACGTCGTGCAGGCCGCACGTGGTGATCAACGACCAGTCGAGCAGGACCACCGGTCGCTGGCCGGGCGGCGTGCCGAACATCATGTTGTCGAGGCGGACGTCGCCATGGATGACGGTTTGCTGGCGCTGGCCCATCCGCCGGTGCAGGCCTGGCACGTTGGCGATGAACTGATCGCGCGCCGCCTTGATCTCGTCGGCGACGACGTCGCCGAACATCGTCATGCACGGGTCCCAACCGGCAGCGGTACCGCCGGCGATCCCGTCGATCTGGAACGTATCGTCCACAGCGGGGACACTGGCCAGGACGGGGTCGCCGACGGTCTTGCCCCAGAACCGGGCGTGCAGGCCGACGACGGCGTCGAGGATCGTGATTGCTTCGTCGGCCGTGCAGCCGGCGACCTGGTCACCCATCGTGTAGGCGCCGAGGTCCTCGAGCAGCAGCACCGCATCGCCGCTCGCGGGATCGATCTCGCCCGCATAGCAGCGCGGTGCCGATACCTCGACCTTCGGTTCGATGTCGAGGTAGAAACGGATCTCCCGCTCGTACAACCGGAACGCCATTGCGACGGCTCGGTTCCCGGCCACGGTGGTGGGGAACTTGGCGATCAACGACGCAGGCGCATCAGTACCAGTTCCGTCGCCGTCGCCGTCGTAGGTGAGATTCACTCGCACGAGCACACCGAGCATGCCGACGCCCTCACCGACGGGTTCGGTCGTGAAGCTGGCCACGGCGGCGTCGGGCCCGAGGCCGCCGCCGGCGCGCAGCACGTCGGTGAGCCAACCAACGCTCAACTCGTCGGGAAGAGTCGGGTACGTACGTATCGACATGTCGCGTTGCCCCCAGGTTTCGCTGTGTGTCGAAAGTGTGCCAGAACGCGCCAGTTGCGGGGCAACTTCAGTGTCGGCTGCGGTGGCCGCCGAGCAACAGCACGGCGGCGACCCCGGCCGCGGCCAAGGAGGCCACGAGCACAGCCAGCTTGGCCTCGACGATCTGAACCGGATCGTCGAATGCGAGCTCGGTGATGAACAACGCGACGGTGAAACCGATGCCGGCTGCGGCACCGATTCCGACGAACTGGCGGGGCGAGCTTCCCGGCGGTGTGTCGGCAATTCCCATCCGGACCGCGAGACGACTGGCGACGACAACGCCGAGCGGCTTGCCGATCACCAGGCCGCACACGATCGCCCAGGTGATCGGCGAGCGGACGGCGCCGCGCAGCCCGACACCGGAGATCTCGATCCCGGCGTTGGCGAGCGCGAAGAGGGGCACGATGAGGTAGCTCGTCCAGGGATGCACGAGGTGCTGCAACCACTCGACGTCGGAGACCGCCGAGCGGGCGATGCCGGTCGTCGCGAACGCGGCATCGACGCTGGACACGTCGGCGAGCTCCTCGGCGTCGATGAAGTCCGCGCTGAGATGTGGGGTGGTGGGAGCGAGCAGCCCCATGACCACCCCGGCCAGCGTGGCGTGGATTCCGGCCTCGTGGAACGCGTACCACAACACGACGCCGAGCACGACGTAGACGACTGTCCGGCGGACGACCATCCGCTTCGCCGCGACGGTGGCAGCGATGGCGCCGGCGGCGACGAGGAGCCACTGCCACGACACCGAATCGGAGTAGAACGCAGCAATGATGATGATCGCTCCGATGTCGTCGACGATGGCCAAACCCAACAGCAGCACCCGCAGCGAGGGGTGGACGCGGTCGCCCGCAACGGCGACGATGCCGACGGCGAGCGCAATGTCGGTGGCCATCGGGATCGCCCAACCGTTCGGTGCCGTTCCTCCGGCGATGGCGAGGTAGATGAGCGCGGGTACCACCATCCCGCCAATTGCCGCAGACACCGGCAGGAGCGCCGCGCGTTTGGTCGACAGGTGCCCGGTGGCGAGCTCGCGCTTGATCTCCAGGCCGACGACGAGAAAGAAGATCGCCATCAGCCCGTCGTTGATCCAGTGCTTGAGATCGAGTGTGAGCGCCTGGTCGCCGATGGAGACGGTTGCCTGCGTCGACCACAGGTCGACGTACCCCTGCGACCACGGCGAATTGGCCCAGATCAACGCGACGACGGCGCTGGTGGCGAGCAGCACACCGCCGCCGGCTTCGGTGACGAGGAAGTCGCGTAGGGGTCGCAGCGCGCGTGGCATGGCCGGCCCCGACGGCGGTGCCGTCGCCGACGGCAATGCTTCGTCTGCCGGGGCGTTCGATGCCGAACGCCCCGGAACCGGCGCGGAATCGCCGTGGCTCGACATGGCGTCAGTCTGGCAGGCACTGCATCACAGCGCAGTCTGATGTCGCAGAGACCACACCGGTTGGCTGCAGAGGGTGGTCGCGTCGTCACGGTGCGGATACCGCAATAGACTGCCCGGCGACTGGTGGAGGTCACGTGAATCGAAAGAAGACACCTGTGAACGTGCGTCGGGGCCAACGCGCGGGTGCGGTCGCGAGTGCGGTTGCACTCGCTCTCGTGGCGGCGTGTCTCGTCGCCAGCGAAACCTCGGTGGCCGTCGCTGCGCCGTCACGGATCGTCGACGTCGACACGTGGGCGTGGTGTGGCGTGCACCCCGACGATCTCGCGGCCCGCCCGTCGGCGGCGTCGATGGCAAACGCGGCCGGCATCGACGTCACGTTCGGCCCCTGCAACGTACCGACCCCCGACTACACACCCGCCAACACCAGAAACCGTTACGTGAGCCCCGCGCTGTACATGCGCCTCGTGGAGATCAACTCTGCCGTGGGAATCAAGACCGCCGTGTACGACGCCCGGCTGTGGTCGCCGAACGCACAGGTCCGTGACACGGCGATCGCGTTCTGGACTCCGGTGCTGCGCCACATCGCGGTGTGGGACATGGGCGACGAGTTCGACCCCAACGCTCCGCTCGAGTGGAACGCCCTGATCGACCGCTGGAACATCGTGCTTGCCGATGTCACCCTGCGGACCGGGATCCGCCCCTTCACCAATCATCTCCCGACGGCGATCGGCGACGCGCTGGACGACATCCCCGAGGCCGACAGGCTGATGTCGTTCGCCGTGTACGGAGGCGATCTCGGCACCTCGATCGCGCGGGCTCACGATGCGGCAGTCGACACCCTCATGTGCGGCGTCAACGCGTTCGACCACTTCGGTTTCGTACCGACCCCGGCACGGATCCGGACGGGCTTCAGCTCGCTCGTTGCCGCCGGATGCGATCAGATCCTCGTGTTCGGCGGTGCCCGCGTGTACGGCAGCGAAAACGTGTTCGGTGAGTCGTCGATCGTCAAACGCGACGGGACGGCGACTGCATGGGCCGCCGGTGTGCGTGAGGGCTCCGGTCGTTCGGCCTACCAGGCGGCCGGGCCGGCGCGC
>JAYURF010000206.1:0-1924 GCA_043756365.1 Acidimicrobiales bacterium | reverse complement strand
TTCAATGCATTTCACTTCAACCATTCGCCGTGCTCTGCTTGCAGGTGCACTATCGATTGCCGGGATCACCGCAGCCGTCGTTCCTGCGCCAGTGCATGCCGCCGGCGCTGCGGCACCTCAACGTGGCCGTCAAGCCGATCCAATTGCGGATCAGGCGGTGCGGGCACTGCTCCTGCTGAACCAGTCGATCGGCTCTGGCGACAGCGCAGCTCGGGCCAGCTACGAGCAGGAACGCAACTCGATCGCCGATGGCATTGCGTCACGTCTCGGCATTGAGGCTGCCCCCTTGCGTACCGCGTGGGCCAAGGCCGATACCGAGCACCAGCAGGCGCTCCTCGGCGCGTTCACCCAACTCGGAGTTCCGTACCGTAAGAACACCAGCAAGGCTGGAATCGGGTTCGACTGCTCGGGCATCACCACCTATGCGTGGGCGCAGGCCGGGATCACCCTGCAGCGGTCGAGTTCGGCGCAGATCCGCGCCGCGGTGCCGCTCACTCCCGAGACCGCCCAGGCCGGAGATCTGGTGCAGTACCCCGGCCACATCATGATGTGGCTGGGCGTCGACCGGGCGATCGTCCATTCGCGTCAGCCCGGGCACAACGTCGAAGTCGACGTGATCTCCAACAACAAGAAACTCCGCTTCGGAGACCCGACCCCCTGACCCGAGGCACCGACCCGACCCCCTGATCGCCGGACGGAACACGGCCCGTGGAGCCGTGGCGTGTCGAGAAAGCCACCGTGGCGGTGCATTTCTCGACACGCGGTCACTCCAGCCGGGCCGGCACGAGGAGCGTCAGCTGTGGATTGGGCCGGCAGCGTCGCGTAGCGATGGAATGACCCGCCCGGTGCGCGTGGCGATGATCTCGGCGCAGATCGAGATCGCTGTCTCTTCGGGCGTACGGGCGCCGAGGTCGAGCCCAATCGGCGACATCAGCCGGCCCAGGTCGGAGGGGCTCAGGCCCGCGTCGATCAGCCGCTCGGTACGCTTGTCGTGTGTTGTGCGGCTCCCCATCACCCCGATGTAGCCGACGGATGTGGCCAGCGCTCCGATCACTGCGGGCACATCGAACTTCGGGTCGTGGGTGAGGATGCACACCGCGTCGCGCTGGCGCAGGAGCGGGCCGCGTTCGGTGAACACCGGGGTCGGCCACGACACCACGACCTCGTCGGCAGCGGGGAACCGGCGGCGGGTGGCGAATACCTCGCGGGCATCGATCACCGTCACGCGGTAGCCGAGCACCTTGGCCACACGTGACAATGCTGCGGTGAAGTCGACGGCACCGAAGATCAGCATCTCCGGCGGTGGGGCCCAGCTTTCGACGAACACCGACACCGTCGCCGCGTTCTCCAGATCTTCCGGCGTGGTCTCACCGTCAGGGCCGTAGTGGCGCACACCTGATCGTCCGGCTTCCAGCTCGGCGAGCGCATCGCGAGCAGCGATCCGGTCGAGCTCGCTGTTGCCGAGCGACCCTGTCGCCGCGCCGTCAGGGGTGACCAACAACTTGGCGCCGGGGAGTGGGCCCTCGATCACGGTGACGAGCGAGGTCGGTAGCTGGCGGCGCAGGCGGTCGCGCAGGATCGAGTACAGCTCCATGGTCACCAGTCGAGCGCTTCGACGAACAGCCGGATCGTGCCGCCACAGGTGAGGCCGACTGCGAACGCTTCGTCGTCGCTGTAGCCGAACGTGACCACGCCGGCCTCGCGTTCACCGCTCAACACGCCGAGCGCTTCAGATACGACTGCGCCTTCGACGCATCCGCCGCTGACGCTGCCGGCAACCTCGCCGAGCTCGTTCACTGCCATGGCCGCGCCGGGTTCGCGGGGCCCGGAGCCTTCGGTGTCGACGACCCTGGCAACAGCGACGCGCTTTCCTTCGCTGAGCCATCGATCGATGTCGTCGAGGAGTTCACGCATGGGTGGCGAT
>JAYURF010000205.1:0-1927 GCA_043756365.1 Acidimicrobiales bacterium | reverse complement strand
CACCGCTGCCACACCGCCTCCGGTGGGTGAGCACGAGCGGAGGCACGCCACGCAACAGCGATGGTCGCGTCGGCGTCGAACAGGTGGCGGATCACGCTTGCCGCCGGTGGCGGTTCGTCGCCCACGGCGATGGCATAGGCATGTTCGGGCCGGTGGTTGCGTAACAACACGCCCAGTCGTTGTACCGACATGCGGTCGAAGCCAGCGAGCGCGGCCGCGTACGCCTGCGGCGCGAGTGCCGCGCTCACGCCGCATCTCGGCGCGTCGAAGCCCGCAATCGAACCCGGAGCTGCAGGGCCAGGGCAATGTGCTGTGCCCCAACGATGTCGTGGTCGCCGTCGAGGTCGGCAATGGTGCGCGCGACTTTGCGAACCCGGTGCAACCCCCGGCCGGTGAGCCTGCCGTTCTCCAGTTCGTGGCGCAGCAATGCCGTACCGCCCGCATCGACCGACGCGAACTGGTCGAGCAGACCGGGGCGCAGTGCCCCGTTGAGCAGCCCGCAACGGGCGAGAGCGCGCTCCCGAGCGGCCAGCACACGCTCGCGCACGATCACCGTCGGCTCTCCCCCACCGACCGCGATGAGATCGTCGACCTCGGTTCGCCCTACGCCGATGCGCAGGTCGAACCTGTCGAGCAGCGGGCCCGACAGGCGGCGCAGGTAGCGCATGCGCGCTGTTTCGTCGCATTCGCACGCACCCGGCGCCCCTCCGCCGCACGGGCACGGATTGGTTGCAGCTGCGAGCAAGAACCGCGCCGGCAACACTGCGCTGATGTTGGCCCGGGCAACATGGATGGAGCCCTCTTCGAGCGGCTGACGAAGTGCATCGAGCACCGTTGGCGAGAACTCGCCCAATTCGTCGAGGAACAGCACACCACCGTGGGCGAGCGAGATCAGTCCTGGCCGTAGCTGCTGCGACCCACCACCGATCAGCGACACCATCGAGCTGGAGTGGTGCGGGGCTTCGAATGGCGGTTCCGTGACGACACCGAACTGTCCACGACGCACCCCGGCAGCGGAGTGGACCATGGTGGCCTCGAGCGAGGTCACCGCATCCAGCGCCGGCAGCAGACCGATGAGCCGGCTGGCCAACATGGTCTTGCCTGATCCAGGCGGCCCGACGAGCAGGAAGTGGTGACCGCCTGCCGCCGCGATCTCGAGCCCCTTGCGAGCGAGGACCTGCCCTCGCACATCGGCGAGATCAGGCGGTGGGACCCGAAGATCGAGCATCGGTTCGAGCGGACACTCGGGCCATCTGCCCCCGGTCAGCGCGTGCACGACCTCACGTAACGACGACGCGCAGCGAACCTCATCGGTGCGCACGACCGTCGCCTCGTGCCAGGACCCGGTTGGCACCACGGCGATGAGGTCGGGACGGCAGGCCACCATCGGGGCGACACCGGGCAGCGCCCGCAAGCTGCCATCGAGGCCGACTTCACCGATGAACACCATGCCGGCGATGCACTCAGGATCAACGACCTCGTTGGCCACCAACATGCCGACAGCAATGGCCAGATCGAGGCCGGCGCCAGACTTCTTCACGCCAGACGGTGCCAGGTTGACGGTGATCCTGCGCGCCGACGGCCACTCGAGTTCGCTACACAAGAACGCGGCACGAACCCGGTCGCGGGCTTCCCGGCAGGCAACGTCGGGCAGGCCGACCATTTGAAATCCCGGCAGCCCGCTCCCGACGTGAACCTCGACGATGACTGGCTGCCCGGTTACCCCGAGCACCGTGGCCGACGCGACATGGGCAATCATGAAACCCTCCCTGACATGCAAAGCAAGGCCGCCACGGTGATGATGGCGGATACAGGAAGGAGCGGAACGCGGCTCCGACGACGCTGAGGCGACCATATCGTCAGTGCCGACCAACGCAACCTGCCACCGGAATCCGGTCGCCGCTCGGTCGCGATGCGCGCGAAAAGT
>JAYURF010000204.1:0-15758 GCA_043756365.1 Acidimicrobiales bacterium | reverse complement strand
CGTGGGCTTCAAGCCAGCGCTCGGCGTCGATTGCGGCCATGCATCCCGATCCGGCAGCGGTGATCGCCTGGCGGTACACGTGATCCTGCACGTCGCCGCAGGCGAAGACACCGTCGATGTTGGTGTAGGAGCTGCCGGCGAGAGTAACGAGGTATCCGTTGTCTTCCATGTCGAGAACACCGGTAAACAGGTCGGTGTTCGGTCGATGTCCGATCGCTACGAACAGCCCGGTTACCGGCAAGGTCGTGATGGCGCCCGTGATGACGTTGCGGACCACCGCACCCTCCAGTCTGTCGCCGCCGATCAGGTCGTCGACGGTGGTGTCCCACAGCATCTCGATCTTCGGGTTTGTCAGTGCCCGGTCCTGCATGATCTTCGATGCGCGCAAGTGATCGCGACGGTGGATCATGGTCACCTTGGAGGCGAACTTGGTCAAGAAGGTGGCTTCTTCGACGGCCGAGTCGCCCCCGCCAACCACGGCGATCTCGTGTCCGCGGAAGAAGAAGCCGTCGCAGGTGGCGCAGGTGGAGAGCCCATGGCCAAGCAGGCGTGCCTCTGCTTCCAAACCAAGCATCAAACTCTGCGCGCCGGTACTGACGATGATCGAGTTGGCTGTGTACAACTCGTCGCGCACCCACACCTTGAACGGGCGCTCGCTGAAATCGATCGCGGTCGCTTTGGCCGTGAGGAACTCGGCACCGAACCGCTGTGCCTGCTCGCGAAAGCGCACCATCAGCTCCGGGCCCATGATGCCTTCGGGGAACCCCGGGAAGTTCTCGACCTCGGTGGTGAGCATGAGCTGTCCGCCGGGCTGATCGCTGGTTGATGACGGTTCGCCCTCGATCACCAATGGCAGCAGATTCGCGCGGGCGGTGTAGATGGCAGCAGTGAGCCCAGCTGGTCCCGAGCCGATGATGATGACGTCGTGGGTGTTCATCGGGCGGTCGGCGACGCTGCCGTATGGCGCAAACGCATGCAGATGGCACCGACGACCGTCAGCAGGAACGCGACGACGAGGTACGAGACCCAGACACTGGATCCGGCATCGATGAGCCCGCCCACGTTGACGATTCGCTGCACCAGCTTGGTGCCGAGGATCAACGCCAGCGTGGCCAGCGACAACGCCGCGACGCCGATGACGATCCCAAAGACCAAGGCGCGTACCGCAACGACGGCTTTGTCGGTGGCCTTGTCGCGAACTTGACCAACGACTCGTTCGACGGTGTCGGCGAGCTGCGGCGCCCATTTCGGATCAGTGAGCGGATTCGCTGGCATGGCGGGAGCCTAGTGGCAGCAATCAGGGCGTGATGGAGACGATCACCGAGCAGGTGGCGAGGTCACGCGCTGACACCACGCCGGAGGTGCTGTTGCGGACGACGACGGCGTCGGTGCCGTTGTAGATGATCGTGCCGAGCAACTCGACGTCAGCGGCATCATCGGTGATGCAGGAGATTCCGTCGTCGCTTGCGATCAACCTCGGGCGGTCCAGCGCATACACAGCGAGGGCAGCGGGGGAATCGATGCGATCGACATCCACCCCGGCCCCGCCGTCGATCGATCCGATCGTGGCAGCGGGGGCGTCAGCGGGGGCGCCGGTTTCATCGCTTGGCGCAGGTTCGTCGGATGCGTCGAAACTGTCCACGGTGCTGGCTTCGATGACCTCCTCGGAGGCCGCCGCGTCGGGTGATGCGTCGCCCGCGGCGGCTGACTCGGTTGCTGCGGGCGACGGGGATGCGATGTCGCCACCGGCCACGGTCTCCGCTGCAGCTTGCAGGTCGAGGGCGGGTGCCTCGCTCTGGCGTTGCGCTGCGGTCGATGAATCGTCGTCGCCGCGTCCGAGCAACCCGGTGGCTGCAGCCCCGACGAACAGCACCGCGACGGCAGCAGCCGCGCCCATCGCCAGCCGGTACTGCCCCCGCCGTCGCTCGAAGAGCACCACGTTTGGGGCCGTTGCCGTGTCGATTCCTCCAACCGCCGCGACCACGGCCCCGAACGTGCTGGGGGTCCGGGCATCAAAGGCCGCGAGCGCCGCCGTCACGGCGGACTCACGGGATTCGGTGGGCGCGCCGATGGGAGCCAGGTGGCCACGGTTCGCGGTCATCGTGGCCAGCAACGTGCGTAGCTCGGGCGAGGACTCGACCACGGCCTGTTGGGCTGGAGTCGCCACACCGTCGACCAATGCGCTCACCGCGGCAACATCAGCGGACACGTCACCAGCCGCGGACGCGCCATCGGCACCAGACCCGGCACCGTCAGCGGCCGCGTTGGTCGCGTCGTCGCTGGTCGTCGGGTCCGACGCGTCGGAGGGGGTGAGGTCGTCGTTCATACTCAGCTGATTGGACGTTCCGAAGGGTCGCTGTGGTTCCGCGTTTGTAACATCTGCGCCAAGTTGGCGCGCCCGCGAGCGATCCGACTCTTGACCGTACCGATCGGAATGCCCAGCGTGTCGGCTATCTCTGCGTAGTCGAGGTCACCGACGTCGCGGAGGATGACGGGAAGTCGAAAGTCGTCGGCAAGACCGGCCAACGCGGCGTCGAGTTCGAGGCGGTCGGCGACCGACTCGACCCGGGCCGCGGCACGGGGGTCGGCCTGCGCTGACGATGCACCGCCGCCACGGTGGTCGCCGTGACGTGAGTGCTCACCGTCGGCACCACGTCCGCTCGGATCATCGAGACTGGCGACGGGTCGTCGACGCCGCCGTCGCAACTCGTCGAGGCTGGCATTGGTGGCGATGCGATAGATCCAGGTTGATACCGACGAGCGGCCATCAAAGCGGTCGAGGCTGCGCACGATTGCAATCAGCGCTTCTTGCGCGGCGTCGGCGGCGTCGGCATCGTGACCGGTAATCCGCCGACAGACTGCGTACACCCGGTCGTAGTGGTTCCGTAGCAACTGATCCATCGCCGCCCGATCCCCGGACTGGGCGCGTTGCACCAGGCTGGCGTCATCGCTCATTACCAGGGGGCACCGCCGAGCAGCGTTGGCCTGCTCACGCGAGTGGCTCGAAGCGCACCTCGGCGATGGTGCCGCTATACGGGTTGTCCGCGCTACATGACGCACCGGGGCCGAGTTGGCGCAACGACACCAGAACGTGGCGCACCGGTGTGGTCACCTGCAGGAGCAGTTCTTCGGCAGCGGACCCGGTGTCGCTCGCGATCGGGGGCCCCCAGTCGGCGAACTGCGGAGGAATCGTCTCGAGCGCTGAGCCGTAGATCTCAACCTGCCACGGTGCGCTCGCGACGTGCACCGTGAGCCGGCCAGCAGACGTGGCGGTCAGCGAGGTCACGACCCCGACTCCGCCCTTGCCGCCGAGGTACTCCGACGAGTAGCACTGCGTGGTCCATCCGGTGCCAGGGTTGCCGTCGATGACCAGCGGTGCTTGCGCGTCGTGCTCGTCGCCGTCGTCACCGTCAGGGTCGTACGCGACGACCGCGGAGATGCCGGCACTGGCATCGACAACCACCGGCGCCGGAACCACCGCTGATCCGGCCGCAGTGGTGGTGACAGCGGCAGCCTCGGCGGCCCCGGGAGTCGGGCTGGCCGTGTCGCCGGTGCCGAGGGTGTTCCACAGCGCCGCGCTCACCACGATCGCCGCCAGTAACAACGAGCCGACCACGATCAGCGATGGGCCGCGTCGTTGCTCGAATTGGCGATTCGGGCGTTGCTGCACGCGGTGTTGCCCGGTGGGGGTGCGGTCGCGGACGTCGCCGACCTCGCGGCGCGCTCCGGAGGGGGCCACCCGCCGGCCGGTTGCCGGGACTGGCTGGTACCCGCCGACGGCTGCGCCGTGACCCGACTGGGCTGCGCCGTGACCGGGCTGGACCGGGTTGGGCTGGGCTGGGGTGGGGTGGGTCGGGCGACGAGTCGGGTCGAACAACAACGGGCCGGTGGTGGTGGTGTCGCCGGGGATCGGTTCGTGGGCCCGTGCGGCCACCTCGGTCAGCGCGGCACGCAACGCCGCGCCGGACGCGTACCGCTGATCGGGCCGACGGGCAAGCAGGCGATGGATCAGGTCGGCGAGCCCCGGCGGCAACGTCGGCCGCAACCGGGTGATGTCGGTTGGATCACGCTGCAGCCGAGCGAGCGCAGTATCAGCGTCGTTCTGCCCAAGGAACGGCACCCGACCCGCGAGGCATTCGTAGAGCACGAGCCCGAGCGAATACAGGTCGGCGCGGCCATCGAGGCGTTTGCCGCGCACCTGTTCGGGCGACAGGTACTTGGCGGTGCCCATCATGATGTTGTCGTTGGTGAGATCGTCGCCGACCGATTCGAGTCCTTTGGCGATGCCGAAGTCGGTGAGCAGCACTCGGCCGTCGGGGGTGATCAAGATGTTGCCGGGCTTGACGTCGCGGTGAACCATGCCCGCGTGGTGCGCTGCATCGAGAGCACTGGCGACACACGATCCAATGTGGATCGTGAGATCGGGGCTGAGCTTTTTCTGCTCGTCGAGCAACTGCCGCAAGCTCTTGCCATTGACCAGTTGCATCACGACGGCCTGACGGCCTTGGTCTTCGATCGCGTCGTACACCGCGACGATGTTGGGATGGTTCAACTGGGCAACAGCAATGGCTTCGCGGCGAAACCGTTCGGCCACCACGGGATCGCTGGCGAGGGAGGCCTTCAACAACTTGACGGCGACCTGCCGCGACAGCAACACGTCGGTGCCGAGCCAGACTTCGGCCATGCCTCCTTGCGCGAGGCGTCGCTCCAGACGGTAACGCTGGGCAAGCAATGCCGGCGGGTGCGGCGGGGGGCTGGTCGTCGTCGACATGTCCGGTCGTCAACGCTAGTGGGAATCGCCACCAGCAAACTGGCATGATCGGCAACCCGGGCAGATCGGGCGTGCGTGCAACGCCATCGGCGCGAACGGTGCAGCGGCGAGTCGGTTCAGAGTTGCTGGAATGCGATGCCGATTGTTCCCCGACCCGTGTGGCTGCCGACGACGGGTCCGATGTCGCCGACGATGATGTCGCCGGGGTAGTGGGGCCGGAGCATGTCGACGAACCGGTCGACGTCGGCGCAATCGGCGTGCAGTACAGCCAGGTTCGACACCTCGCCGTAGCTGACCAACTTGTCGACGAGGAATGCCAACGCCTTGGAACGTGTCCGTTGCTGGCCGCCTTTTTCCACCTTGCCGTCACGTACTTCGATGATCGGCTTGATCGATAAGGCAGTGGCGAGCATGGCGCGCGCGCCACCGATACGGCCGCCCTTCTTCAAGTTGTCGAGTGTGTCGAGGGCGCCCCACACGCGAGTGTGCGCGGCAAGCTCGGTAGCTCGGGCGGCTACCTCATCGAGGGACGCACCGGTTGCCGCGAGACGCGCGCAGTCAGCGACGATCATGCCCAGGCCGAGCGTGCAGTTACGACTGTCGATCACCGTCACCGGAAATTCGCCCGCCAGTGCCCTCGCAGCGAGCTCGGCACTTTGCATGGTGGCTGACAACGCGCCGCTGAGCGATATCACGACGGCACCCGTGGCTCCATCTTCGGCGGCGTTCCGGTAGGCCTGCTCAAACTGCCCCGGCGCCGGTGCGGCGGTCTCGGGCAATTGCGCGGAGCGGGCGCAACGCGCCCAGAACTCGGTCGCGGTGAGGTCGACGCGGTCGACGAACTCTTCGCCATCGATCCGAATGGTGAGCGGCACGATGTCGATGCCGAGCGCTCCGACGACGTCGCCCGGAAGATCACATGCAGAATCGGTGATGACTCGGACAGTTGTGTTTCGGCCTGCTGAGGGAGTGCTCACGACTGCGGAACGCTACACGTTTGTTCGCCGGGCCCTTGATCTGATGACGAGCTGCCAGGTGTGTCATCGGGGGCATGGTCATCGGGGGCATGGTCATCGGCGGCCGTAATCCCGGCAGGGTGGCGGGACACGTTGCGTGATGCCTGCAGCTTTCGGCGCGAGCGGCGCCAGTTGTTCGCCCACCAGGTGACGACGAGCAGCAACCCGGCACCGGTGAGGAGTTGGCCGAGCCCGGCCAATGAGTTGACCCGGGCGGTCAACGGCACTTCGTCGGCAACGGCGATGGTGTCGACGGCAGGCGAGAAGATCCGCAGGAACACGCTCGACTTGCCGTTGCTCAACGCTTCGGCACTGACCTCGACCAGGGTGTCGCTTGACGCGATCAGCGTCTCCAGTTGGTCGCCATCGGGGAACGCGAGCTTGGCGCTGTCGAGACGGATCCGAACCCGTAGATCGGTGGCGCACGTGTTCTGCACCTTGAACCGGAACGTGTTATCGCCGGTGAGTGTGAAACCGAACGGTTCCGGAGGTTTCACGCACGACCGGATCGTCGCGAACTGCTCGTCGAGACGACGTGCCATCGTCGCCGCCTGCTCGTCCGAGACCGCCGTCGAGGGCAACACGTCGAGCACCCGGCCCCACAGAGCAGCCCTCGGATCTCCGTCTGGCACCACGCTGGTGTACGCAAGGATCTTCCGAGCGACGTCGTCGATCAGCGTGAATCGCTCGGTGCGGTCTGCGACCGGCGAGGTTGGCAAGGTCAGCTCCTGCGGGCGGCCCGCAACGAGCCAGGTGTCCACCGATGCGGACAGGCTTGCCACGTCGGTGAGTTCGAGCCCGTCGGTGTTCAGGAGCAGGCTGACGACATGTCCCATCAGCGCCGGATCGGGTACTCCGAGCGCGCTGTCGGCCAGTACCACGCCATGATCGCCCACAGCGTCGCGGTTGCGGACGATGCCGTTGCGGAGCACGAGCAACTCGGCGACCAGTTCGGTGGCCGTGCCGTAGGGGTTCCCACCGGTACGGTCCAGCCGCTCGCTGAGGTACGGATCGATCACCGCCGTCGGCAACGTCGTCCCGTCGGCGAGCACGGTCGTCACCAGTTGGGTGGTGTCGATCAGCAGCCCGGTGTTCCCGTCGGTTTCGGAGTACCGGTCGAACGGCATGATCAGCAGCTGGGCGGCGAGGTTGCGCCGGAACGTCGCGGCAGCATCGGTGAGCGGTGCTCCGCGGTCGGCGGTGCCACTGCCCGGGGACGCGTCGGCGAGGAGCACCGAGCGGTCGATCCGAGCGCCGTCGACGAGGGTACGGAGCAGATCGTCACCCTGACGAAGCTGCTGCAGGTACCGGTCGTTCTGTTGCGACGCAACTGCCGCGGACACGTCGAACGGCAAGCGCGGCATCGCCGACAACGTGCTGTTCGACAGTCCGAGTTTTAACCGGGCCGCAAGCGCTGGCTGGCGTGCATCGAGCGCTTCCACCAGAGTGGGCTCCACCTGCACAAGTCGCGGTGCCGTTCTGGCGGGCGTGGCGGGTGTGGCGGCTGCCACGCTCGCGTCGATCGCCTCGAGCGTCTGGGTCAGCCGTTCGAGCTCTGCGGATGCCTCGGCAGATACGACGACCGAGCCGTCATTGGCTAGCTCCACCGTGCTGGCCTGACCGAGCACGAGTGCGACAGGCAACGGGTCGAGGTGGGTTGGCACCGCCGACAGCCGATGCACGAACGTGCTGGCTTCGGCCAGCAACCGGCCTGACCGGCGAATGTCGATCACCACGGGGTGCACTCCCGTTTGGGCGAACTGCAGTGCCGCTCCTGAGCGCTGCGTCGATTCCGTGGGGACCGTCAGCCGCAACGTGTTGGTGGTCGAGCGGATGATGTTCGGATCAACGTCGGCCGGATCGAGTGAGATGTCGAAGGTGTCGATGCTGCGCGGCAGCACGCCGTTCGTCGCGTCGAGGAACGTCTCACGCTCCAGCACGGGGCCGTAACTCGTGATCACGACGGTGGTGTCTGCATCGACCACGTCGGCAGCGACTGCCGCCGACATCTGCACGGTGATCGACAGCGGTGCGTTCGCGGCGACGTCGAAGGTGTGTGCCACCACGGCCAATGGCACGTCACCGCCCGGATCAGGAGCGACAGCGCCGACCGGGGCCGGATGGGAGATCATCGCTGGCAACAGCATGCACACAAAGGGCACCGCAGCGAAGGCGCCAGACCGGGACCGGCACCTGGAGTGGGACCGCAGGTTCATCGTGGGATCACCCCCTCGAACACTGCGAGTTCGTCGCGCAGCTCGACAAATCCATGGGCTCGGTACAGCGCGAGTGCCGGCTCGTTGTCGACGTGGGTGTTGACGAAGACCCGCCCCACCCGGTGCCGCTGCATCCACCCGAGCGAGTCGACCAGCAGGGCCCCCCCGAGCCCGTTGCGGTGCTCGTCCGGGTGCACGGCGAGACGTTGGATGTATCCGGTGCGCCCGGCCCGGCCGCTGATCAGGAACCCACCGGGCAATCCCGACTCTCGCCCGTCGATGAGGCGGGCGCGAAACCGGGGCGTTGCCAGGCACACGTCCGACAACATGGTGTCGTCGAGCCACCATCGCGAACCGAACGCCGCCCGGTCGATCAATGAAGCTGTCCCGAGATGGCTGGCGTTGAGCGCAGTGGTTGAGCGTGTCGGACGGCTGGGTCGCGGGGGTGCCAACTCGAGCAGCGTCAGTCGTTGCACGCACCGCAGCCCCGCTTCTTCGGCCGCTGCAGCATGGCGTGGGGAGAGCGCCCCCGTACGTACATGGGTAAAGCCGAGTAGGCCGAGTTGTCGGCGCCAGCGGTCGTAGTGCTCGACGGCTGCGCCGGTGGTGGCGTCGAGCACAACCACCGACGCCATCCCAGCAACGCCTGGGCACGGGCGGGCACGGGCGCGGAGCAGGGCATCGTCGAGGGTGATGTGCAGGCCGGGGTTGGTGGCGGCCAAGCGACGGGGATGGCGCAGCAGCGAGCTCATTCGCACTGGACGGTAGCGTCGCAGATGTGACCGTGTTGTTCAGTACACATGCTGCCTATCTGGATCATTTGGCGGGGCCGAGGCACCCGGAGCGGCCCGAGCGGTTGGAGGCGGTGCTGGCCGGTGTGCGCCGCCATGGTCCCGCGGACGCGCTGGTGCCGCTCGAACCCGTCGCTGCAACCCGGGCCGACCTCGAACGCGTGCACCCGCGCCTGTACCTCGACCGGATCGAGGCGATGTGCGCCGCAGGAGGCGGGCGCCTCGACCCCGACACGTACGCGTCGTCGGGAACCTGGAGGGCCGCAACGCTTGCGGCCGGGGCCGGACTCACCGCCGTGGAGGCGCTGCGCCGCGGAGAAGGTGACGCCGCGTTCTGCGCGGTCCGTCCTCCCGGCCACCACGCCACCGCCGACGAATCGATGGGCTTTTGCGTCGTGTCGAATGTGGCGGTCGTGGCTGCGTCGCTGGCTGCGCAAGGCGAACGAGTGTTGGTCCTCGATTACGACGCGCACCACGGCAACGGTACGCAGGCGGTGTTCTACGACGATCCGCGGGTGTTGTTCGTCAGCGTGCACCAGTGGCCGCTCTACCCGGGCACGGGTCGGCACACCGAGGTGGGCAGTGGTCCGGGGGAGGGGTTCACCGTCAACGTCCCCGTTCCCCCGGGCACCACCGGAGACGTGTACCGCCATGCGCTCGACACGCTCATTGCGCCCCACGTCGAGTCGTTCGCGCCCACCTGGATGATCATCTCGGCCGGCTTCGATGCGCATCGCTTGGATCCGATCACCGAGCTCGGACTCTCATCGGGTGACTACATCGCCATCACCAAGCGAGCACTCGAATGGGTGCCGGCCGGTCGCCGATTGGTGATGCTCGAAGGTGGCTACGACCTCGACGCGTTGGCGTGGTGCAGTGCCGGCGTGGTGGCCGCCCTCGCCGGTGACGAACGTGGCCCGGTCGATCTGTCCGAAGGTGAAACCGCCGGCGGACCAGGCCGCGACCGGATCGACGCAATCGCCCGTTTTTGGCACGAGCGACGGTGACGTCGCAGTTGTTCGAGCCGCTGCGGCTCGAGCTGCAGCCGCTCGCCGATCGCTTCGCTGCGGCCGGTCACCGGTTGTTCATCGTCGGCGGGACGGTGCGCGACCTCTTGCTCGGCGCGTCGCTGACGTCAGAGGAGTTCGATGTCGACGCGACAACAACCGCGCATCCGGAGGTGATCAAACGACTGCTTCACGGCTGGGCCGACTCGATCTGGACCCAGGGTGAGCGATTCGGCACGATCGGGGCAGTCAAGCGGGTACCGGGTGTCGAGCCGGGGGCATCGATTCGCCGCATCTACGAAATCACGACCCACCGTGCCGAGGCCTACGACGATGACTCGCGCAAGCCCACCGTGCAGTTCTCCGCCGACCTTCGCGCTGACCTGTCACGGCGCGACTTCACCGTGAACGCGATGGCCATCGAGCTGACGGCCGTCTCGGCAACCGGTTCGGCAACCGGGGACCCGGTGAACGACATGGTGATCGTCGACCCGTTTGGCGGCCGGATCGATCTCGCGGCCGGGCGGCTGCGCACGCCGCTGTCACCGGAACGCAGCTTCTCCGATGACCCGTTGCGCATGCTGCGTGCGGCCCGATTCATCGCCAAGTATGAGCTGGTGCCCACAGCCGAGCTCACCGACGCCGTGGTCGCGATGGCTGACCGGCTGATGATCATCTCTGTCGAACGCATCCGCGACGAACTGCACAAACTGCTCGCGGCCCCGCACCCTGCTGCCGGATTGTGGTTTTGTGCGGAGACCAAGGTGTTGGAACATGTGCTGCCGGAGCTGGCTTCCAGTCCGGTGTCCTGCCTGGAAGATGCCATCCGGGCCGTCGACCCTGACGCAGGTCCTGATGCCCGTTTGGGGGACCCGTTCGATCTGCGACTCGTCCGCTTGGCGGCGTTGACGGATCACCTCGATCGTCCCGAAGTTCGCATGCGCCAGTTGCGTCACCCGAGTGTCGACGTCCGGGCGGTCGAATTGATCGTGCGAGGTGCCCGCCGCCTCCGTGAACTAGCCAAGGACACGACGGCGGTAGCCGGGGACGCGACGGCGGTAGCCGACGGCGACCTCCGCCGATTGGTCGCCGTCGCGTCGCCATGGCTCGCGGAAGCTGTCGAACTGGCGTATCGCCATGCGATCGCAAACGGGTCCACCCGCCACGCGCTGATGCAGATGTCGCAGCGCATCGCGGCGCTCGCGGCGACCGAGGACCTGACGCAACTCGGTCCGGAGATCGACGGGCTCGAGGTGATGAAGCTGCTCCAGGTGCCAGCTGGGCGCGACGTCGGCGTCGCGCTCGACTACTTACGCGCGCTGCGTCTCGACGAAGGACCGATTGGTGCCGAGCGTGCCGCTCAGCGCTTGCGGTCGTGGTGGGCGCAGCGAGCCGCGACCTGATCCGCAAACCGGCCTGACGCGAACCGGCCTGACGCAAACGGGCCTGACGCGAACCGGCTCGTGCGGATCAGACCCCTTGCTTACGGGCGCGCATCACCAACACCGCCGGTACGAGCGCGTCGCGGGTCGCCATCGGCGTGAGCTCGTGCACGGCGTCGAGGCGGAAGTTGCTGCGCTCGAACGACATGAACAGTTCACCGATGGAGCGTGCGGTCGAGCCATAGCGGCGTACCGGGCCCGGCGTCCCGGTGTCGAACATGGCCGAGACGGGATGGGTGAGCGACACCACGAACGCTGCCTCGGAACGCAGCACCCGGTGTACCTGGCGCAAGAGCCGGGGGAGGTCGTCGATGTCGTCGAGTGTCTGGGTTGCGAGGACCAGCTCCATCGACGCACTGGCGACGAAGCCGAGGTCGGCAAGGTCGCTAAGGTGGCACTCGACGCGGACCTCGGCGTCTGCCGCACTCTGTCGAAGTGCGGCAATCCGTTCAGCGGACGGATCGACGCAGATCGACTTCGCGCCGGCGAGTGCGAGCGTGATCGCGTTTGGCACGTGTGGTGGTGGCGACGGGGTGACGCCCAGTTCGATCACGCGCTTGCCGGCGACGTCGCCGCACAAACGGAACTCCCTGTCGTCGGCGATGCCACGACCGAACCACACGCTGTTCATCACCACAGTGTGCTGTATCCGGCGGGCCGCGCTGCGGACCGGCGGTTGGAGCTGATGTCGATAGCCTGAGCAGTCATGTCGGTAACTGGTGGCGACAGCGCCTTTTCGGCCTCAGCTTTGCGCGGCGCCGGTCGTGGCGTCGTCGATCACCGCCTCGCACGACGGCACCTGATCAACGAGTTCCGGCGCGGCCGGCTCCGCCAACATGAGGTGTGCGACGCCCATCCGGAACTGATCCGCGCGGCGCGCAACGTCGGTTCCGAGAGCCGGGTCGCGTGCCCGATCTGTCGCCAAGCGCCGCTGCGGCTTGTGACGTACGTGTTCGGTTCGCGGCTCCCGTCCCATGGCCGTTGCGTCTCGACCGCCAAGGAGCTCGCTGCACTCAATCAACGTTCCGACGATCTCACCGCGTACGTGGTGGAGGCGTGCGTTGAATGCCGGTGGCATCACCTCGTGCGAGTGCTTCCCGTCGGTGGCCGCCGAAAAGCGGCGAAGGCCTGAACCCGGTTCGGTTTCCTGGTCAGAACGGGCTGAGCCCCATTCGATTGCGCACGGCAATCGCCTCGCCAAGGTGGCTGTGCCCGTGACCGAGCACCGGCCACTGCACGAACCAGCGCACGTTGTGCCCCGCCCACATCTCGTACAACCACGCGAACTCGGATCGGTCAAGGCCCGCCAGGCGATCGAGCCGCCGGGCCACGTCGGGGATGCTCTCGAACGCCATCGCCGAGACGCGCTGCATCCAGCGCCGCGTTGATCCGAAAACTGCTTCGACGTAATCGGTCAAGGGTTCGGGCTGGATCGCAACCGAAACTTCGGGCTGTTCCCGTTCGCTCAGCCCGGCGCCCGGCGCCGCGCCGGCAAGCCCGAGCGGCAGCTGATGTGTTGCGAAGAGCGGAACCCTGTTGCGAATCGCCGTGGTCAGCGCCAGGTCTTGATGACGGGCGAGGTGGAACAACAGCCAGGCGATGCTGGAGCCGCCGCCATCGACCTGTTCGTGCCAGCGCGGCGCGGGAACCTGGCTCACGACCGCGCCGAACAACCGCGCACGTAGGTCGTCATGGCCGTCGACGAGCCACGCAGCAAGGTCCATCACACGACCGTAGTTGCCCGGCCGGCCAGCGTCGAACAACGCTGTGACACCGATTCGGTACAACTGCACCATGTCACCAATTCAGCCGTTACAGTTGCGGGGTCATATTCGCCCTGCCCCTCACGGGGCCCCGGCGCTGCAGGAACAGCACCGGGTCCGAAGGGAGGTTTCACACGTATGCAGCGTGCCTATGAACTCATGGTCATCATCAATGGTGATCTCGACGACACTCCCGCCCGAGCGTGGATCAAGTCGATCACCGACTCGATCAGCGCCGCCGGCGGTGCGGTGCACGGCAAGCCCGACTGGTGGGGCCGTCGTCAGTACGCGTACCCGATCAACAAGAAGGAATTCGGCTACTACGTCGTGTTCAACCTTCATGCTGATGGTGGCGCCTTGGACGAGCTCGAGCGCTCGTTCCGTATCGCGGACGACATCGTCCGCCACAAGCTCATCCGCGTGCCCGATGCCGAGGCGGCTCGCCGCGGCATGTCGGACACTGCGGCCTGATCGGGCCAGGCGCCCGGAAGGAGGCCATCATGGCTGACAACGAGATCACCATCGTCGGAAATCTCACCAGAGAGCCCGAACTGCGGTTCACCACCACCGGTATCGCAACCTGCGGTTTCGGCGTGGCCGTCAATCGCCGCTACATGCAGAACAACGAATGGGTCGATGCCCCGACCAACTTCTTCAACGTCACGGTGTGGGGCCAGTACGGCGAAAACGTCGCCACGTCGCTCAACAAGGGCGATCGTGTCATCATCAAGGGCCGACTCGACTTCCGCAAGTACACCAACAAAGACGGTGTCGAGGTTGCAACCCACGACGTCGTCGCTGACGAGGTCGCCGCTTCGCTCAAGTTTGCGACCGCGTCGATGACCCGCACCCAACGCACCAACGCCGACGGCGGTCAAGGTGGCGGCGGTCAAGGTGGCGGCGGCCGCCAGGGCGGAAACGCCCAGTCGACCGGTCGCCCGGCCGATCCCGTGTACGGCGACGAAGAGCCGTTCTGAACCCCGATCACCGATTCGATTGCCTGAACTGAGAGACCTATGACCAGCAAGAAGAACAAGGCTCGTGCGCCGCGCGATGCAAACAACAACAAGAAGTTCAAGAAGAAGACCAGCGTGCTCGTCACCGAGAAGGTGGAGTTCGTCGACTACAAAGACGTCAACCTGCTCCAGCGTTTCGTGAGCGACCGTTCCAAGATCCGCAACCGTCGGGTTACGGGCAACGACGTTCAGCAACAGCGCGACATTGCCAACGCGATCAAGAACGCCCGTGAGATGGCCCTGATCCCGTACGCCAAGCGTGTCTCGCAAACACGGGCCGGACGCCCGCCGCGCGATGGTGAAGAGCGTCGTGAGCGGGGTCCGCGCCGTGACGACGCTGCAGCCACTGCCGATGTGAAGCCCAACGTCGAGGCGTCACCCGACACAACGACCGATGCTGCTGCAGTGGAAGTCGAGGCCTGAGATGCGATTGATCCTGCGTAATGATCTGGCCGGTATCGGCAAGCGTGGCGACATCGTCGAGGTGGCCGATGGTCATGCCCGCAACTACCTGCTCCCCAAGGGGTTTGCGCTGCGCGCCACCGACGGCGCGGTCAACCAAGCCAAGTCCATGCGTCGCGCCCGCGATCTGCGCGATGCGGCCGATCGCGAGTCTGCGCAGACGATCGCGTCCGCGTTGGTGGCCAAGACAATCGTGATCAAGGCCAAGGCTGGCTCGGAGGGCAAGTTGTTCGGTTCGGTCACCACGAGCGACATCGCTCAGGCAATCCATGCGCAAGCCCACATCTCGATCGACCGCAAGAAGTTGCACGTCGAGCAGATCAAGTCACTCGGCACCTACAGCGTCTCCGTGAAACTGCACAGCGACGTCGAGTTTCCGGTCAGCGTGGATGTCGTCAAAGCCTGACGGCTTCCAGTAGGCGAAGCTTGCCCACAGGGCGGCAATCGTGTTGTGCCGTTATCGACAGGTGCTCGATCTATTGGGTATTCGCGGTGAATCCCCAGCTCAGACCAAACCGCTGAATCGGGGCGCCGCGGCGCAGGTATGCCCGGTCGACTCCCGTGACCCCCCCATTTGGGTTTATCCCCAGGAAAGTCACAGGTAGTTGGCACTAGCGATCCACAGCCCCGATGGTTCAAGGTGGGTACCCCATGGCACAACGAGATGATGAGCGAAACGACCGGCGAACGAGTCCCCGACGATCCGACGGCCGGGTCCCTCCGCACAACCTGAGCGCCGAGGAAAGCCTTCTCGGCGCGTTGTTGCTCTCGCGCGACGTGGTCTCAAACGTCGGTGAACTCGGGATGCAGGTGGAGCACTTCTACAAGCCCGCCCATCAGCATGTGTACGCGGCCATTCGCGGCCTCACGCAAACTGCGTCGCCTGTGGATGTGGTGACAGTTGCCGACGAACTGCGTCGAAACGGTTTGCTCGACCAGATCGGCGGCGCGCAGATGCTGCTCGAGCTGCAGAACGCAACACCGGCGATCTCGAACGCGTCGCGGTACGCGAAGATCGTCCAAGACACGGCGCTGCTCCGCAAGATGATCAGCGTCGCCAGCGAGATTGCGGAGCTCGCCTACACCGAACCCGACGACGTGGCCAAGGCACTCGACGAGGCCGAGACCAAGGTTTTCGCAGTGGCCGAAGATCGTATTGTGACGACGACGCGCCCGCTCGGCGACCTCTTGCCGCTGGCGATGGACAAGCTGCAAGAGACGTTTGAACGCGGCGACACCATCACCGGAACAGCGACAGGGTTCCACGACCTCGA
>JAYURF010000203.1:0-1940 GCA_043756365.1 Acidimicrobiales bacterium | reverse complement strand
GCAGCAAATGCCGTGCGCCGGTGGTCAGGGCGTCGTGGCTCCAGGAGATGGTGGCGCGCATCGATTGCAGCCGTGGGGGCTGATCGGTCGGGCCACTGGTCAGGATCTCCAGCCGGCGACGCATCCGGGCGTGCAGCTCCGCTGCGGAGAGCACCTTCGTTCGCGACGCCGCCAGCTCGATGGCCAGAGGCAACCGGTCGAGTTCGGCGCAGATCGCCGATACCAACGCTTCGGTCGGGGCGTCGGTACGAAAGCGCGGGTTGACCGCGCGTGCCCTGGCGAGGAACAACGCGACGGCGTCGTCCGGAGCGAGCGGGCCGATCTCGACTTCGTGCTCACCGCGTAGGTGCAACGGGACGCGGCTGGTCACCAGGATCGACAACCTCGGCGCACCTGCCAGCAGCGTGGCGACGAGCCCAACCGCTGGCAAAAGGTGTTCGAAGTTGTCGAGCACCAGCAACAGGTCGAGGTCGGCGATCGTGTCAAGCACCCTGTCGAGGTCGTGCCCGGTGCCCATGTCGACGATGCCGAGGGCGCGGGCCACGGTGCCTGCCACCAGGTCCGGGTCGTCGACGGCGGCGAGGTCGATCAGGTGCACGCCGTCGTCGAAACCCATGCCGCGGTGCAGTTCCCAGGCGATCTCGACAGCCAGCCGGGTCTTGCCGACGCCGCCGGGGCCGAGCAGCGATACCAGCCGAATCTCCGGGTCCCACAACAAGTTGGTGACGTACGTGGACTCCTCAGCGCGTCCGAGGATCGACGTCGTCGGCGCGGGAAGTGCCCGTTCCCAGGGCCCGATCTCAGCCACTCCACGACAGTACCGCCTCGGCGTTGTCGGTGTCTGGGGGCTGGGACCTTCCGGACGGAGGGCGCGGCTAGCCGACGCGGGGCTTCAGGAGCACCAGCGGGATCTCGCGCTCGGTCTTCGACTGGTATCCGGCGTATCGCTTCTGGCTGCTCGTGACGAGCGGCCACAGTCGGGCGCGCTCTGCTTCGTCGGCGACGTGTGCCGTCATCGCCTCGGCCGGCTTGCCCTTGAACGAGACCATCACATCGGGTTTGTCGCGAAGGTTGAGGAACCAGGCCGGGTGCGTGTCGTCGCCACCGCGCGACGCGACGATCACGATTGCATCGCCCTCCTGATACGGCGACGTCAACATCACCGCCCGCGGTTTGCCCGACTTGCGGCCGGTGGTGGTGAGCTCAAGCACGGGCATGTTGCCGGCGTCCCATCCGATCCGTCCGAAACTGGCTGTGAGCAGCACGCGGTGCACAGCGTTCATCGTCTTCAGTGCGAAGTCACTTGGCATGAGCGCGACGCTACTCGAGCCCGGACGTTGCCATTTGGAGCAGCCCGGCGTCTGAGCGCACGGCAGCATGGATCGCGGTTCGACCTTGGCAGTTATGGTTGGCAGGTGTGGTTCGCAGGTGTGGTTCGCAGGTATGGTTCGCACGGATGTCCGATCCGCACGATTCGTATCCCGTGGGGTTCTTCCTGCGGGCCGACGAAACCGCCGATGCCTCGTTCTACGAGCCCGATCGGTTCGTGACGCACATCGACGACCGGGCGATCGCTGCAGTCGGTCGGCTGTACCGACACCTTGGTCTCGATGGTCGGGTGCTCGATCTCATGTCGTCGTGGGTCTCGCACTTCGTTGCTTCCCCTGCGGAACTTGTTGTGCTCGGCATGAACGAGCGGGAACTGCTCGCCAATGCCGCTGCGACGAGCGTTGTCGTCCACGACCTCAACGCGAATTCCCGCTTGCCCTTCGATGACGACAGCTTCGATGCCGCGACCTGTTGTGTGTCCATCGACTACCTCGTCCGGCCGATCGATGTGCTGCGCGATGCTGCGCGCGTGGTGGTCTCCGGCGGGACGGTCGTGTGCACCTTCTCCAACCGTTGCTTTCCGACGAAGGCGGTGCGCGGTTGGCTGACGC
>JAYURF010000202.1:0-1941 GCA_043756365.1 Acidimicrobiales bacterium | reverse complement strand
CGAGTGGCACCACGTTCATCCCCAGGTCGCGGCGCAGCGCGGCGAACCACTCGAACAGCTCCGGAGGATCGATCGGCTCGACCACGACCGTGAGCTTGTGGCCCTGATCGGTCATCCACCGGCCGGCCCACTCCCATCCCCCGAGATGCGGCAACGCAAGGATCACGCCGTTGCCACGCTCCAGGCCCTCGGTGATGTGGTGGTAACCCTCGGTCGAGAACCCGCGCTCGACGGTGCGTTTGGACAGCGACGGCAGCCTGAAGCTCTCCATGTAGTACTGCGCGTAGCTGTCGAACGCGGTCTGCGTGGCGAGGCGTATTGCCGTACGCCCCATCGTCGGATTCACCCTGCGGAGATGGCGTTGGAACATCTCCCGCCGCGCCGGGCTCGCGAAGCTGGCCCCGAAACCGAGCGACGACGCAGCTGCGACCGCAAGCGGGCCGGGCATCAGCTTCGCCGCGAGCGAACCGAGCCGGTAGGTTCCGACCGTGGCTGCGTCGGTGAGGCGCTGCCGGGGATCGTCGGCCACGGCGGGTTACTCGTCGCGCCGGGCTTGGCCGCTGAGACGCGAGATCCGCGTGCGGCGGCGCTCGGTGCGTACCACCCGACGGCTGTGGCGGCGGCTGCGGCGCATCTCGATCTTGGCGGCCGTGACCGGGGCGACACCGGCCTGCTTCCAGACCTTCACGAAGCGCTGCACGGCGGTGACTAGCGTCAGCACCAGCATGATCCACAGGATCGGGATGAGTAGCGGCGGGATCAGCAACCCCAGGCAGAACAGGATGATCCGCTCGGCCCGTTCCATGATGCCGCCCTTGGCGTCGAGCCCTAGCGACTCGGCCTTGGCCCGTTGGTAGGAGATCACGGAACTGGCCCCCATGATCGCGAACGGCAGCAGCGACAGGTGGGGCGATTCCTCAGAAGCGAAGTACCAGGCGACACCACCGAACAGCAGCGCATCAGTGACCCGGTCGATCACTGAATCGAAGAATGCACCACGCTGACTGGTGGTGTTCGATGCCTTGGCCAGCGCGCCGTCAAACAGGTCGGGCAGAGCGGCCAAGATGACGAGCAGCAGGCCGAGCCGCAGGTAGCCGGCACCGATCGCCACCGACGCACCCACCGCGACGACAAGACCGACGATCGTGAGGTGGTCTGCCGAAAGACCGGTACGGCGGAGGCCGTTGCCGATCGGCTTCACCGCCCGATCGACCGTGGTACGGAACTTCCCGTCGAACATGCGTCACTCAGGCTAGCCCACGCCCGGCTACATCGCGGGAGGGATAGGTGTCACCAGGGACGGGTACATTGCCCGCATGAGCGGCTCCTCCCCCAGCGATCTGGCGATCACGTTTCGATCAATCACCCGACGCCTCGGCGAAGCCCGCGGCGACACCCCGGATTCACATGTTGCCAACCTGGTGACCGGCCTCGATCGGCAACTGCGTGACGCTGCTGCCCTGATGGACTGTGCCCCCGACCCCGCGTCGATCGCGACGGCGATCGATTCGCTTCCCGCGGATCAATGGACCGACGGCCAACTCGGTGCGCTGCGGGCCGTGGCGCTGGAGATCGGCCGATCGATCCGCGCCGTGGCTGCCGCTAATCCCGACCTCGAATCCGACCGCTGACCCGGCACCGCGGAGCCGAAATCCGGGCCGAATCTTGGGAGGGTCATTCGGCCCAGTCGTCCTCGGGGTTCATCTCGGTGAGGTGCTCCATCACCCGCGCATCGACTGCATCGATGAGCACGAGGCCGCGCTGGCGCGGCGGGTTCTCGGCCGAGTAGACCAGCACGCGCCACGTCGGCCGGCTGCGGATGCCGCGCCACACCTGCTGCGCGGAGGCGTGCCCAACGGCGAAACCGACGGCACCCTGCGCGGCAACCAGGGCCTCTTTCTCGTCGACCGTCATCCGCCAGCCCGAGGTGATCGACAGCAC
>JAYURF010000201.1:0-1943 GCA_043756365.1 Acidimicrobiales bacterium | reverse complement strand
CGATCATCAACACGGCGTACCAGGGGACAAACGCCAGCAACCGCCCATCGAGGGCAATCGACGCAGCGATCACCAACGCGATGGCCAACCACGCCCGGACCAGGGCTTCGCGAGTGGACCGCGGCCACACGAGCCCGGCCGCGCCGATCACCTGCCCGATGATGGCGATCGCGACGAGCCATGAAGGGCCGTCATGGACAACGGTGTCGGCGACGACGTGGGTGGCGACGGTGGTGATCAGCGCCGGCTCGCTCCGACGAAGCATGCGGATGACTGGCTCGTACCGATCGTGGGGCGCGCCCGAGTCATCGACAAATGACGCGCCGACCGCCTGAGGCATGGCCCCAGACGTTAGGGGACTCGCGTCCGATGCCGCAAGGCCGAGGCGCTCGCCAGGGGGAGTCCCGTCGTTTCTTGCTGCGTTCTTGACAAAACCGTCCCCACAAGTGCCGCCGTCACAAGTATCGCCGCCCGATCGCGGCTCTCCCGAGCGGGGTCAGTCGGCCGTATCGGCCGTATTCGCCGTATTCGCCGTATTCGCGGTATCGGCGGTATCGGCGGGAGTTGGCGTCAGCGAGGCGAGGCCGGAGCTACCCAGCATCCCCGACCCGCCGAGCGTCCCGGCGCTGCGGTACACGTCGAGCTTGGTGCGGCTGTCGTCGATGTCGAGGTTGCGCATCGTGAGCTGCCCGATCCGGTCGAGCGGCCCGAACGCTGCGTCGTCGACTCGCTCCATGCTCAGCCGTTCGGGCGCGTAGGTGAGGTGTGGGCCGGTGGTGTCGACGATGCTGTAGTCGTCGCCGCGACGCAAGCGCACGGTGACCTCGCCCGTGACTGCCGAGCCGACCCAGCGCATCAGGGGTTCACGCAACATCAGGCTCTGCGGATCGAACCAACGGCCCTCGTACAGGAGGCGCCCCAGGCGGCGGCCCATGGTGCGGTAGTTCTCGATGGTGTTTTCGTTGTGGATACCGGTGACGAGGCGTTCGTAGGCGATGTGCAGCAACGCCAGGCCGGGGCCCTCGTAGATGCCACGGCTCTTGGCCTCGATGATCCGGTTCTCGATCTGATCGCTCATCCCGAGGCCGTGACGCCCGCCGATCGCGTTGGCTGCCATCACGAGATCGACGTTGCTGGCGAACTCGTCGCCGTTGATGGCGACCGGCCAGCCCTCGTGGAAGCGCACGCTCACCGTTTCGGCCGCGATCGCCACGTCGTCGCGGTAGTGGGCGACGCCCATGATCGGATCGACGATGTCCATTGAGGTTCCGAGCTCTTCGAGCGATTTGGCCTCGTGCGTGGCACCCCAGATGTTGGCGTCGGTGCTGTAGGCGCGGTCTTTGCTGTCGCGGTAGGGGAGCTTGCGGGCGATCAAGAACTCGCTCATCTCGGCCCGCCCACCAAGCTCGGTCACGAAGTCGTTGTCGAGCCACGGCTTGTAGATCCGCAGGTTCGGGTTGACGAGCAACCCGTAGCGGTAGAAACGCTCGATGTCGTTGCCCTTGTAGGTGCTGCCATCGCCCCAAATGTCGACGCCATCGCCTTTCATCGCCTGGACCAGCAAGGTACCGGTGACGGCGCGTCCGAGCGGGGTGGTGTTGAAGTACGTCTTGCCGGCCGTGGAGATGTGGAACGCCCCACATTGCAGGGCCATCAGGCCCTGCGACACCAGTTCGTCGCGGCAATCGATCACGCGGGCCAGTTCGGCACCGTAGTCGGTGGCCCGGGCAAGTACGTCGGGTAAGTCGGGCTCGTCGTACTGGCCGAGGTCGGCGGTGTAGCAGTAGGGCACCGCCCCACGTTCACGCATCCAGGCGACGGCAGCGGATGTGTCGAGCCCGCCGCTGAACGCAATTCCGACTCGTTCGCCGATGGGGAGGGAGGTGAGCACCTTCGACATAGCTCTACGACGCTACGGTTTCGGCCGTTCTGTTCACCGAATC
>JAYURF010000200.1:0-15877 GCA_043756365.1 Acidimicrobiales bacterium | reverse complement strand
CCGCCGCCAGCGCAGCGTCGGCGATGGTGATGAGCCGGAGCGTGTCGGCACTGATCGTGCCGACCCCCATCGTGAACGCAGCGTCACCGTGCCAACCGTCGATGATCGCCCCGCAGTCCACCGACAGCACATCACCGTCGTGGAGCACGCGGTGGCCGGGGATGCCGTGGATCACCTCGTCGTTGACCGAGGCACAGATCACCGCGGGGAACCCGTGGTAGCCGAGAAAGTTGCTCGTTGCATTGCGGCGGTCGAGCACGGCGCGGGCGACCCGGTCCAGATCGCCGGTGGTCACACCAGGCTGCGCGGCACGGCGAATCTCCTCGTGCATCTCGGCCACCACCCGCCCGGCTCGACGCATCACGGTGAGTTCGTCGTTCGACCGGCGCGGGATCCGTCGCGAGATCACGACCTCACCGGCTACGGGCGGTGTCGATCGCGGCGGTCAGGAGGGCAAACACCGAATCCGGCGTGCCCACTCCGTCAATCACGGCCAACCGGCCCTCGTTGCCGTAGAACTCGATCAGTGGCGATGTCTGCTCTTCGTACAGATCGAGGCGACGGTTGATCGCATCGGTCGTGTCGTCGTCGCGCTGCAGCACATCGCCACCGCATACGTCACAAATCCCCACCGTCCGGTCGTCGTCGATGGCGACGTAGTTCGTGCCACAATCCCGGCACACCCGGCGTGCCGAGATGCGCTGCAGAACCAGGTCCCGAGGCACATCAAGATCGATGACGATGTCGAGTGGGCGATCATGCGTGATCCGGTCGAGTGCTCGCGCCTGACCGACCGTGCGCGGGAACCCATCGAGGATGTATCCGCGGGTCCGCGCGTCGTCACGCCCGAGCCGCTGTTCGACGATGCCAACCATGATCTCGTCGCCCACCAAACCACCGGAGTCCATGACCTGTTTGGCCATCGAGCCCAGTTCGGTTCGTTCGCGTACCGCCGAGCGCAACATGTCACCGGTGGAGATGTGCGGGACGACGAAATGGCGCGACAGACGGACGCACTGCGTACCCTTGCCGGCGCCTTGGCGTCCGAAGAGAATGAGCCGAGCGCCGGGAATCATGCCGGACTCAGGTACGCCCGCCGAGGCTCAGCAGGGTCACTTCAAGAACCCCTCGTAGTTCCGAAGCATCAACTGGCTGTCGATCTGGCGCATCAACTCCAACGCCACACCCACGGCGATCAGCACCGTCGTTCCGGCGAACGGGAAGCTCTGCACGTCGCCGGCCCACAGCAGCAGGTACGGCATGATGGCAATGATCGCGACGAACACCGCACCGGGCAGGGTGATCCGGTTGACCGCCTTACCGAGGTAGCGCTCGGTCTGGGGCCCAGGTCGGATGCCCGGGATGAACCCGCCCTGACGCCGGAGCTGATCGGCCTGGCGGATCGGGTCGAAGGCGATCGAGTTGTAGAAGTACGCGAAGGCAACGATCATCAGCGAGAAGAGGATGATGTACACGATGTTCTGGCTGTTGACGATGTAGGTGTCGATCTGGCGCTGCACCCATGCTCGCCATCCGGTCCCATCGTTGGCGCCGAGCAGGTTGCTGAGCAGCACCGGGAGCAACAGCACCGAGCTGGCGAAGATGATCGGCACGATGCCGCTCTGGTTCACCTTGAGCGGGATGTAGGTGTTCTGTCCGCCATACATCCGGCGACCGACGACACGCTTGGCGAACTGCACTGGGATGCGGCGTTGCGCCAGTTCCACCCGCACGACAGCGATGACGATGCCGATGCTGAGCGCACAGAGCAACCCGAAGACGAACCACTTGCGGCTCTGCAGGATCGAGTAGAAGCTGTACGGCAGATCGCTGACGACCGAGGCGAAGATGATCATGCTCATGCCGTTGCCGATACCGCGTTGGGCGATCAACTCGCCAAGCCACATGATCAGCGCCGTGCCGGCAACCAGGGTGACGATCACGAGATACCCGCGCGGCCACATGCCATCGGGAAGCAGCTTCACGTTGGGCACCGACTGTGCCGCGCCGAAGAACGCGCTACCTCGGCCCTGACCGAAGATGAACGTGAGACCGGTTCCTTGCAACAAGGCGATCCCAATCGCCAGGTAGCGGGTGTACTGCGTGATCTTGCGCTGCCCGACCGCGCCTTCCTGCTGCAGCTTTTCCAGCTTGGGGATCACCACACCGAGGACCTGCATGATGATGCTGGCCGTGATGTACGGCATGATCCCCAGCGCAAAAATCGAGAAGCTGCCGAATGCCCCGCCGGAGAACAGGTTCAGGAATCCGAGCGCACCTTGCGAACGCACCGTCTCTTGGAACTGGTTGACCGCGTCTGGATCGATGCCCGGCACGCGGATCGCCACGCCAAGCCGATACAACGCAACGATCCCCAGCGTGAACAGGATCTTGTTGCGGAGATCGGCAACCTTGAAGACGTTCTTCAAGTTCGACAGCACAACGGACTCCTCGGGGGATGCAGCGCTACCCGTTCGGCGGGCAGATCATTTGGCAGAACAGGACTGGGTGATGATACGACGTGCGCGCCGCCCGACAGCGCCATGCGGCGACTTCGGGCGGCGGTCCGATCAATGGAACAACGTGCGGACCGAGCGATCAGCGGTTGGTGAACTGGTTGCCTTGCACCGGAGGGCGGCCTGACTTGTACGGCAGCGGCAGCAACGTCACCGAACCGCCAGCGGCGGTGATGGCGTCGGTCGCCGATTTCGACACGGCATGTGCGGTCACACTGACCGCAGTGGTGATCTCGCCACGGCCGAGCACTTTGACAAGCGTGCCCTTGCGGACCAGGCCGCGGGCCACCAGAACTTCGGGGCTGATCGAGCTCTCATCGAGTGCGGCGATCTGGTCGAGGTTGACAGGCGAGTAATCGATGCGGAACGGGTTGTTGAAACCCTTCAGCTTCGGCACACGTTGCTTGAGCGGCATCTGGCCGCCTTCGAAACCGCGCGCCACCTTGCCGCGACCACGCGACTGCTGGCCCTTCGTACCGGCACCGGCGGTCTTGCCGCCCTTACCGCCGATACCACGACCGAGTCGCTTCTTGGTCTTGGTGGATCCCGGCGCGGGGAAGAGTTCATCGACGCGCATGTCAGGCCTCCGTTCCGTTCTCGGTCACCTTGATGAGATGGGGCACGCGGGCGAGCATGCCGCGGATCTCGGGACGGTCCGGCAAGGTGTTGGTGTTGCCGATCCGGCCGAGGCCGAGCGCACGCAGCGTGCCATGGGCCTTCGGCTTGTTGCCGATGGCTGAGCGAACCTGGGTGACCGTGATGGTCACCTCGCCGCTGTAGGTGTTGGGTCGCCGACCAGGCATCAGTGCCTCTCTCCCGAAGCTCGTTGCTTCTCACGTTCGTTGTAGCTGGTGAGAACGCCCTTGGGTACGAAGTCCTCTGCAGCAAGACCGCGTCGAGCGGCGACCACGTCGGGACGTTGCAGGCTCTTGAGCCCGTTGATGGTGGCCCTGGCCACGTTGATCGCGTTGGACGAACCGAGCGACTTGCACAACACATCGTGCACGCCGGCTTCTTCGAGAATGACCCGAGCTGCGCCGCCGGCGATCACGCCGGTACCCGGTGCAGCAGGCTTCATCAGCACACGACCGGCGGAGTTGATGCCGATGATCGGGTGCGTAATCGTGCTGCCCGCGAGCGGTACGTCGAACAGGTTGCGTTTGGCTTCCTCGGTGCCCTTCTGAATAGCCAGCGGCACCTCTTTCGCCTTCCCATACCCGAGACCGACACGACCGTTGCCGTCACCGACCACGACGAGCGCCGTGAACGAGAACCGACGACCGCCCTTGACCACCTTGGCAACGCGGTTGATCGTGATCACACGAGATTCACGCAAGCCGTTGGGGTCGGGGGTGGGTTCGTTGCCACCGCGGTTGTCGCGGTTGCCGAAATTGCTGGGACCAGCCATCAGAACTCCAAACCTGCTTCACGGGCTGCGGTAGCCACCGCAGCGATGCGGCCGTGGTAGGCGAAGCCGCCACGATCGAACACGACAGTGTCGACGCCGGCAGCCTTGGCCCGCTCGGCGACGAGCTGACCAAGACGCGATGCCGCGTCGACATTGGAACCCGAACCGATGTTGCGTTGCGTGGCCTCGTTCGACGTGGCCGACACGATGGTGCGACCGGCGTCGTCGTCGATGACCTGCAACACGAGATGCTTGTTCGAGCGGTACACGGCGAGACGGGGACGAGCCGCCGTGCCGTGGATCTTCTTGCGTACTCGGGCGTGCCGGATGAGGCGGCCCTGACGGCGTTTCTGGGCGACGTTGCTCATGGTTGCGTCCTCACTTCTTCCCGGTCTTGCCGGCCTTGCGGACGACCTTTTCACCGAGGTAGCGAACACCCTTGCCCTTGTAGGGCTCGGGCTTGCGGATGGAACGGATGTTGGCGGCAACCTGGCCGACCAGTTCTTTGTCGATTCCCTTGACGATCACCCGCGTCTGCACGGGGCATTCGAAGGTGATCCCTTCAGGTGCGGCGACGATCACCGGGTGGCTGAAACCGAGCGCCAACCGCAAGGCGGTGGGGCTCTGCGCCTCGGCGCGATACCCCACGCCGATGATCTCGAGCTCCTTCACGAAGCCGTCGGTGACACCAACGACCATGTTGTTCACCAATGACCTGGTGAGACCGTGCAGAGACCGATTCTCGCGGAGGTCGTCGGGGCGTTCGACGAACAGCGTGGTGTCGTCCTGGCGGATCGTGATCGCGCCAGGGATGACCCGGCTGAGGGTGCCTTTGGGGCCCTTCACCGTGACAGCGCCATCAGCGATGCTGATGTCGACGCCACCGGGAACGGCAATCGGGGATTTACCGATTCGTGACATGTCGGGTTCCTCTCGTCACCACACGTAGCAGAGCACTTCGCCGCCGACGTTGCGCTTGCGCGCATCGCGGTCGGTCATGAGCCCATGGCTGGTGGATAGAACGGCTACACCCAGGCCGCCGAGCACGCGCGGCACCGCGTCGCCCTTGCGATACACGCGCAGGCCGGGAGTCGAGATGCGGCGAAGACCCGAGATCGTCCGGAGACGATCGACCGAGTACTTCATTGAGACGGACAGCACATCGCCAGGGCCTGAGGTGGAAGGCGACACACTGAATCCAGTGATGTAACCCTCACGTTCGAGGATCTTGGCAAGGGCAATCTTCTGCTTCGAGCAGGGCATGCGTACCTCGTCGTGCATCGCGGTGTTCGCGTTGCGGATGCGAGTGAGCATGTCGGCAATGGGATCAGTGAGCATGATGTCTCCTCACCAGCTGGCTTTCGTCAGGCCGGGAATCTCGCCAGCGTGAGCCATCTCACGCAGGCAGATGCGACACAACCCGAACTGGCGGTACACCGAGCGAGCTCGGCCGCACCGGCGGCACCGGGTGTAGCCGCGCACTTTGTACTTGGGCTTGGCGTTTGCTTTGTTGATCTGCGATTTCTTGGCCATGTCGAGAGCCCTCCCTTACTTCTTCTTGGCTGCCGGTCGACCGGCACCCTTGCCGCCGCGGGCGGGGCCACGGCGCTTTGACTTGGTTGGCACGGGGCCGGCATCGGCACCACGCTTGAACGGAAAGCCGAAGGCATCGAGCAGGGCGCGGCCCTGGTCGTTGGTTTCGGCCGAGGTGACGATGGTGATGTCCATGCCACGCGGAGCGTCGATCTTGTCGTAGTCGATCTCGGGGAAGACGATCTGCTCAGCGAGCCCGAACGTGTAGTTGCCGCGGCCGTCCCAGCTGTGTGCTGGGAGTCCTCGGAAGTCACGAATACGGGGAATCGCAACGCTGATGACCCGGTCGAGGAACTCCCACATCCGGTCGCCGCGCAACGTGACCTTGCAACCGATCGCTTGGCCTTCGCGCAGCTTGAACCCGGCGATGGAGTCTCGGGCCTTGGTGACCACCGGCTTCTGGCCGGTGATGGTGGTCATGTCACGCACAGCTCCCTCAAGCAGCGACGGCTGCTGGGTGGCCTTGCCGACGCCCATGTTGACGACGATCTTTTCGAACCTCGGCACCTGCATCACGTTGGTGAGTCCGAGGTCGGTGAGCAACGCCGCTTTCACGGTGTCGTGGTACTTCTGCTTCAGCCGTGGCTGAGGGGCCTCCGCAACGGCGGTTTCGGTTTCTGTGGTGGTCACCCGATCACCTCTCCGGTGCGCTTGGCGATGCGGACCTTCTTGCCGGCCGCATCGGTGCCGTAGCCCACGCGAGTGGGCTTTCCTTTGTGGACCAGCATCACGTTGCTCGCGTCGACGGGCATGTCCCGGTCGATGATCCCGCCTTGTTGATTGGCAGCGCGAGCTTTCTGATGCTTCTTGGCGGTGTTGACGCCGTTGACGATCAGCTTGTTCTTGGACGGCATGACCTGGGCGATCTCGCCCTCTTTGCCTTTGTCCTTACCTGAGATCACGATAACGGTGTCGCCTTTTTTCAGCTTCATCTCAAAGCACCTCCGGGGCCAGGGAGACGATGCGCATGAACTTCTTTTCGCGCAACTCGCGCCCGACCGGGCCGAAGATGCGCGTTCCGCGCGGGGTCAGGTCGTCTTTGATGATGACGGCCGCGTTTTCGTCGAAACGGATGTAGCTGCCGTCGGGACGACGCTTCTCTTTCTTGACACGAACGACGACGCACTTGACGACGTCGCCTTTCTTCACGCCTGCTCCAGGGATCGCATCCTTGACCGCAGCGACGAAGATGTCGCCGATCGAGGCGTAGCGACGGCGCGTGCCGCCGAGCACCTTGATGCACAGCACTTCCTTGGCGCCACTGTTGTCGGCGACCCGAAGTCGGGATTCCTGCTGGATCATGTCACTTCGCCCTTTCCATGATCTCGACCACGCGCCAGCGCTTGTTCTTGCTGAGCGGACGGGTCTCCATGACGCGGACCTTGTCACCGATGTTGGCGTTGTTGGTCTCGTCGTGGGCGTAGAGCTTCTTGGTGCGCATCATGAACTTGCCGTACTTGGGGTGACGGACCCGCTCGATGACTGCGACCACTGCGGTCTTGTCCATCTTGTCGGACACGACGAGGCCTTCGCGGACCTTACGCGCCGAGCGAACCTCGGAACCAGCGTCGGCTGACACTGGCGCTTCGATCTTGGACGAGTCCAATGCGGCTTCGGTTGGCTGCGTTTCAGCCGTTACGTCGGTGTCGGTCGGCACGTCGGACTCGGGTTCGGTCGTGGGTGTGGTGTCTTCGGCCATCTCAGTTCCCGCTCTCGGCGGCAGCGATCTCACGCTGACGGATGTAGGTGTTGATGCGTGCGATCTGGCGGCGCACCTTGCGGATCTCGGCATTGTTGTCAAGCTGCCCGGTTGCGTTACGGAAGCGCAGGTTCAGTGCCTCTTGCTTGCTGGCGCGTAGCTCATCGACGAGTGCCGACAGATCGAGCTCGCTCAGCTCTGTGGTGGACTTGGCCATCAGTAGACCTCCTCGCGAGTGATGACGCGTGCCTTCATCGGCAGCTTCTGAATAGCCTTTTCGAGGGCAGCGCGAGCAACGGCTTCGTCAGGAAACGACAGCTCGAACAGCACCCGACCAGGCTTGACCACAGCGACCCAGAACTCCGGGTTGCCCTTGCCGGAGCCCATGCGAGTCTCGGCCGGCTTCTTGGTGACGGGCTTGTCAGGGAAGACGTTGATCCACACCTTGCCACCACGCTTGATGGCACGGGTCATGGCAATACGAGCGGCCTCGATCTGGCGGGCGCTGAGCCAGCCTGGATCGAGCGCCTGGATGCCGTACTCGCCAAAGGCGAGGGTGGCTCCACCTTTGGTGAGGCCGGTACGACGACCGCGATGGTGCTTGCGGTGGGCGACTTTACGGGGCATCAACATGGGTCAGTCCTCCCCACGGAAATGAGGTGCTTCGTGGCCCTCGTGGGTACGGCGAGCGATGTCTTCTTCCTCGTCGAGCAACTTCTCGAGCTCGGGATCGGCCTCTTTGACCAGCGGAGACGCATCGGCATCGAGCTCATCGGTGCGCCGCGGGCCCACCGTGGATGCGACCTTACGTGGCACTCCTGCACCCGAGGTCTCGCCGACGGCCATGGCCGCCTCACGGCTGATCTTGTCGTCGCTGAGCGACTTGTACGGGACGATGTCGCCTTTGTAGATCCACACCTTGACGCCAACACGACCACTCGAGGTGCGGGCTTCGCGCATGCCGTAATCGATGTCGGCGCGCAGTGTGTGCAGCGGGACACGGCCCTCGCGGTACCACTCGGTGCGGCTCATCTCGGCACCGCCAAGGCGGCCCGAGCACTGCACCCGGATGCCGAGCGCACCAGCGCGCTGGGCATTCTGCACAGCTCGCTTCATCGCTCGACGGAAGGCAATGCGGTTCACGAGTTGATCGGCGACACCTTGGGCGATGAGTGCTGCATCAAGCTCGGGGGTCTTGATCTCGACGATGTTCAGCTGCACCTTGGGCTGCCCGGTGATCTGGGTGAGCAACTGGCGAAGCTCGTCGGCCTGGGCCCCGCGACGGCCGATGACGATGCCGGGTCGAGCGGTGTGGATGTCGACGCGTACCTTGTCACGGGTGCGTTCGATCTCGATGCGGCTGACTGCTGCGCTTTCCAGCTTGGTCATCAGCCCACGGCGGATCTTCCAATCCTCGGTGAGGTAGTTCTTGTACTCACGCTCGGAGAACCAACGGCTCTTCCAATCGGTGGTGATGCCCAGGCGGAAGCCGTACGGGTTGATCTTCTGGCCCATGTCAGTTGCCTTCCGTCTCTGAATCGGTCTCGGTTGCATCCGGCTCGTCGGTCACCGGCTCGTCGGTCACAGGCTCGTCGGTCGCGGCGCTGGCCGGAGCGGTGAAGCCTGCGGCCTCGGCATTGTCGGCGGAGTCGAAGTACACCTCGGCGATGGTCTGGTCGTAGTAGCGACCGCCGGGCTCGTGGTACATCATCGAATCGGCGTTGCCCTTGATCTCGAACCCGTCCGGCGCGCTGCCATCGGCGTTCGGCGCTGCCGAACCCGCGTACGACGGCGCAGAAGTTTCGGCGGTGTCGCCATCTTTCAGGCCGGCAGCGCGCTGACGGCTGCGCTCGACGCGATCACGACGCGACGCTGCGGTCCCACCCGCGGCGGCACCCCTGCGACGACCCTGCGCGGTGCGCTTGGTGGCCCGGGCTTGCACCACTTCGAGGCGTCGATCATCGAGGCGGTCGACCACGATGGTGATGTGGCTGGACCGCTTCTTGATTGCACCGGCGCGCCCGCGAGCTCGCGGTGTGAACCGCTTCATGGTCGGGCCCTCGTCGGCGAAACACGCCTTGACATAGAGCTCCTCGGGGTCTTGTTCGTCGTTGTGTACCGCGTTGGCCACCGCCGAAGCAAGGACCTTGCGAACCGTGACGGCGACTTCGCGATCGGTGAACTGCAACACCTCGTCGGCTTCGCGGACCGGGAGTCCACGAATGAGATCGAGCACGACGCGTGCTTTCCAGGCACCCGAGCGCACGTACATCGCGCTCGACTTGGTACCACTCCGTTCGCCGGCGACGAACGACTTCTCGTTGAGCTTCGGACCGGTCATCAGCGGCGACCCTTCGTGTTCTTTTCCTGGCCGGCGTGGTACCGGAAGGTACGCGTCGGGCTGAATTCGCCCAACTTGTGACCGACCATGCTCTCGGTGACGTACACCGGCACGTGCTTGCGGCCGTCGTGGACGGCGATGGTATGGCCGACCATGTCGGGGATGATGGTGCTGCGACGGCTCCAGGTCTTGATGACCTTGCGCTCACCGGCCGCGTTCTGGGCGTCGACCTTCTTGAGCAGATGGTCGTCGACGAACGGGCCCTTCTTCAGACTGCGTGACATGGTGGACTACCTCCGGCCCTTGCTCGTGCGACGACGGCGCACGATCAGCTGCTGCGATGCCTTCTTCTTGTTGCGGGTACGGCCCTCGGGCTTGCCCCATGGCGACACGGCGGGACGCCCACCAGATGTGCGGCCTTCGCCACCACCGAGGGGGTGGTCCACCGGGTTCATGGCCACGCCGCGTGTTTGCGGGCGACGGCCCTTCCAGCGGTTACGTCCGGCCTTGCCGATCTTGATCAACTCGTGTTCGCTGTTGCCGACCTCACCGACCGTGGCGCGGCACTCGATGAGCACGCGGCGCATTTCGGTGGAGGGCATGCGCAAGGTAGCGAACTCGCCTTCCTTGGCGACGAGTTGCACCGCCATGCCGGCTGAACGGGCGATCTTGCCGCCCTGGCCGGGTCGCAACTCGACGTTGTGCACCGTGGTCCCGACGGGGATGAAACGCAGCGGCAACGTGTTGCCCGGCTTGATGTCGGAACCCTGACCGCTCGACACGTGCATGCCGACGTTGAGACCCTTGGGCGCCAGGATGTACGCCTTTTCGCCATCGGCGTAGTGCAACAAGGCGATCCGGCAGGTGCGGTTGGGGTCGTACTCGATGGCGGCGACCTTGGCGGTCATGCCATCCTTGGTGCGCTTGAAGTCGACCAACCGGTACTGACGCTTGTGGCCGCCACCGCGGTGGCGGGAGGTCTTGCGACCGTAGACGTTGCGTCCGCCGGTCTTGTGCGTGGGAGCCAGCAGCGTGCGCTCGGGAGTCGTCTTCGTGATCTCCGAGAAATCGGAGCTGGTCTGGAAGCGACGCCCGGGACTGGTGGGCTTACGTGAACGAATGGCCATGACCGGAGACCTCAGTTCTCGAACAGCGGGATTTCATTGCCCGCTGCGAGGGTGACGATGGCCCGCTTGGTGTCGGGCTTGGATCCGGTCCGGTTCGATTTGCGCGCACGCGTCTTCTTGCCGACTCGGTTGAGTGTGTTGACCTTGACCACCTTGACACCCCAGATGGCTTCGACGGCGTCGTGGATCTCGGGCTTGCTGGCGCTGGTGTGCACCTTGAACGTGTATACGCCCTGTTCGATCAGGCCGTAGCTCTTCTCGGAGACCACGGGGGCGAGGATGATGTCGCGGGGATCTTTCATGACGGGTCCTCATCGGCGGCGGCCTCATCGGCATCGCGCTGGCTGGGGGGAAGTTGGTATCCGGCCGCCTCGGCGTCGTCGGCCGTGGCGAACCACAGTTCGGCGTCGGTCTGGCTGTAGAAGCGGGTGCCCGGCAGGTGGTAGAGCATCGAATCGCTGTTGCCCTTGATCTCGAAGCCATCGGGCACCGAGCCATCGGCGTTCGCAGCAACCGCTCCGGCAGGAAGCTCGGCGGCGTCGTCGGCGACATCCGCCACGACATCCGCGACTGCTGGGGCCGTTACCTTGGCCGGCTTGGCGGGGGCGGTTGCCGTGGCCGCTGGCGCGATCACCGACGAGGGCTCGCTGGTAGGCAGCGTGGCCTTGGAGAACACGATGTACTCGTTGCACAAGATGTCGTATGCATTGAGCTCGGCGCGCTCGATCAGCTGCACCTCGCGCAGGTTGAGGAAGCTCTTGATCGTGTTCTGATCGTCCCGATCGACCACGATGAGGGCCTTGCCCTCGATGCCCAGTGACGCCAACGCGGCCTTGGCCGACTTGGTCCGGGGGGCGTCGAAACCCCACTCGTCGACGATGATGACCTTGCCCTCGGCAGCGCGATCCGACAGCGCCGAGCGGAGCGCCAGCTTGATCATCTTCTTCGGGGTACGTTGGTCGTACTTGCGTGGCTTCGGCCCGAGGGCCACACCACCGCCACTGAAGTGCGGCGCCCGGGTGGAGCCCTGACGAGCGTTGCCGGTGCCTTTCTGCTTGAACGGCTTCTTGCCGCCGCCACTGACTTCGGCACGGGTCTTGGTGCTCTGCGTCCCGGCGCGGCGGGCGGCGAGCTGCGCCGTGACAACCTGGTGCAACACGGGGACGTTGGGCTGGATGCCAAACGTTGCCGCGTCGAGGTCGATATTGCCAGCCGATTTGCCGGCGACGGTCTGAACGGCGACCGTCTGGGTAGCAGTTGCGACCATGATCAGTTCGTACCCTTCTTGTTGCCCTTCACGGCGTTGCGGACGATGACGACGCCGCCGTTGGGTCCCGGAACCGAACCCTTCACCAGCAGCAAGTTGCGCTCGGCGTCGGCTTCGACCACTTCGAGGTTCAGCGTGGTGACTTGCTCGTGGCCCATGTGTCCAGCCATGCGCACACCTTTGAACACGCGCCCGGCGAAGCTTGCCTGGCCGATGGAGCCCGGTGCACGGTGGTGCTTGTGGTTACCGTGACTCGCCCCTTGGCCCTTGAAGTTGTGACGCTTCATGCCACCGGCGAAGCCCTTGCCCCGGCTGACCGCTGTGACATCGACCTTTTGACCCTGGGCGAGCTGGTCGACCGTGATCTCCTGGCCGACTTCGAAGCCGTCGACCGAGTCGAGGCGCAGCTCGACAAGCCTGCGTCCCGGCTGCACGCCAGCTTTGGCAAAGTGGCCAGCTTCGGGCTTGGTGAGCTTCTTTGCGTCCTTGTGCCCAAAGGTCACCTGCAAGGCGGTGTACCCGTCGCGCTCGGTCGTTTTGACCTGCACGATCCGCGCCGGCTCGACGCGGAGCACGGTGACGGGAACGACTTTGTCGTTCACCCACACCTGGCTCATGGCGACTTTCTCGCCAACGATCGCTTTCAGTGCCATGTCGGCAGCCTTTTCCGTTGGACCCGGCGGACGCCGGGCATCTGTTTCACTGCTGGCCCGGATGTCCGGCGCCATTCACACAGATGCTCCGCCGGTCACGTGACCGTCGGAGCATCGTTTTGAGTTCTTGCCGTGTGGTCCCCCTCGGTGTCCCCGGAGGGGATGTGGAGGGGCGCACCCGGACGCAAATTGACTGGGCAACGCTACCGGCCGTGAAGTGGGGTGGCAACCCGTCTTGCGGTACCGTTTACTCCTACATGAAATCGCCCATCTCTCGCGCCGCGCCCCTCCGCAACCAGGCCCGGCGTAACCAGGCCGTGCGCACCGCGGCCGATAGCGCAGTGGTCGGGCGATGACCAGTCTCGAACGCCAACGGTTGTTCGGTCTCGACTTCGTCACCGGCACGACGGTTGCAGAACTTGCCGACGCGTTGCTGCGCGAGGCCTCGTCGGCGACGACGCAGTGGCGGTGCGTAGTCACCCCGAACGTCGACCATCTCGTCCGCTACAGGAGTCGCGTCGACGAACACACCGTGGCCGAGCACGCATTCATGGTGCTTCCCGACGGTATGCCGATCGTGTGGGCGAGCCGTCTGCTGCGCGCCTCGCTCAGTGGCCGGCTGCCGGGCAGCGACCTGTTCGCCCGCCTCTGGCCACAGATCGCCGAGCATTCCACGCCGACCGTCATCCTTGCCTCGAGCGAACGCGTTGCGTCGCTGTTGCGCGCCGAGCACCCCAATGTCGAGATGATCGTCGCGCCGATGTTCGACCTGGATGATCACGAAACGATCGAGACCTTGGTGACGCAGATGGTTGACGCGTCACGGCGGATCGACGCCAGGTTCTTGTTCATCACTGTTTCGATGCCCAAGCACCACCTGCTTGCTTTGCGCCTCGAGCAGCGCTGGCGTGACGATTCGGCAGACGCGCCGAGCGACAAGCCGACGGTGATGCTCGTTGGTGCCTCGCCGGAGTTCTACCTCGGGCTCACGAAGCGGGCACCACGGTGGATGCAGCGCAGCGGGTTCGAGTGGCTGCACCGCCTGGTGCTGGAGCCGCGGCGGATGGGGCGGCGCTACCTGGTCGACGACCCGAAGTTCATGTTGATCGTCTGGGACGAATGGAAGCGTCGACGAAGGGGTGACCGGTGACCGGCGAGCTGGTGCCGGCCGTGTCGGTCGTGATCCCCGTTGGATCTGTCGACGAGTCGCTCGGGCGTCAGCTGGCAGCGGTCCTCAACCAAACCGATTCGCCCTCCTTCGAAGTGATCCTGGCCCGCAACACCGCAGATGCCGGACAGGTGGCTGAGCTGAGCCGTCGGGTCGACGAGATCGGCGACCCGCGGCTGAGGATCGTCGATGCGACAGCGAAACGCAGCGCGTCGTTTGCCCGCAACGTCGGCGCGACGACTGCTCGGGCCGGGGTGTTGGCGTTCTGTGACGGCGACGATCTCGTGCACCACGACTGGCTTGCTCGACTCATCGCTGGGCTCGACACCGCGGATGCCGTCGGAGGTCGGCTGATCGACTTCGCCGACACCGGCGAGCTACCGAAGTGGCGGCCACCTGCGACCCCCGATGCGCTGCCGACGTTCCTTGGGGTTCCGTACCTGGTGTCGGCAAACATGGCGATCCGGCGAGAACTCTTCGACGCCGTTGGCGGATTTGACGAGTCACTCACCCGCTGCGAAGACATAGCCATCTCCTGGCGTCTCATCGACACCGGCAGCAAGCTCGCGTTCGTCGCCGACGCCAATGTCGAGTACCGCGTGCGCGCCTCGGTGACATCGATGCTGCGCCAGCACTACTTCTACGGAATCGGGATGTCAGAGGTGCTGGCGCGTGTCGGCCGCCCCGGTGGAGTCGCCAGCGGTCACGAGTCGTCGGGCGCACACGAACCCGGTGCACACGAATCTGGCGCAACGTCGCGGCTGCAACGATTGCGGATGTTGAAGCCCAACAACCAGCCCGGCGGCCTGCGGTCGCCGATTGCCATCTTGCGCAAAGCAGCGATCGGAGTCGGCCGCGTCGTCGGGTTGGTTCGCGAATCACGCAGCCCTCACTGAGCGCGGCCGAGCTGGAAGGCTCCGGGCTCAGGAACCCAGCATGTGCGCGTCCACGAGGGCGTCGCGGAGCGCCAACGCGTTGCGCGCACCATCGTGACGGTCGACAACCGCCGCTCGCGCGGCGCCAACGATCCGTCTGGTTCGCTCCGGGTCGCTCAACGCCGACTCGATCGCTGCGGCCAACAGATCGGCCCGGCAGGCCGGCACGATCCAGCCCGTCTCGTCGTTGACGACAAGCTCGGGGATCCCGCTGATGTAGGTGGTGACAACAGCAACACCCACCGCCATGGCCTCCATGATCGACACCGGCAGACCCTCGGCGGACGACGGAAGGCAGAACAGGTCAGCCGATCGCAGTTCGTCGTTCACCTCGGCGGGGGCGAGGGCACCGCGGAACTGCACCGCATCGCGAAGGCCGTACGTAGCCACGGCTCGTTCGAGCTCGGACCGGAACGGACCGGACCCGACGAACACCAGGCGGAGCTCACGGCCCGCATCGCGCAGCATCGATGCCGCTTCCAGCAGGACCACGTGACCTTTCTCGGGCGAGAGACGGGCCGTCGTGAGCACCACCGGCAGCGTGTGGGCGACCGTCTCGGGGCGCGCCGGGAACAGGGCGGGATCGATCCCACACCGAATCACCCTGATTTTCGACCAATCCGCCGGGTCGGCAATCCGTTGGAGCTGCGCATGTGTGAAGTCGCTGACGCACACCACCATGCTGGCTGCGGCGAGCTTCTCGCGTAGCTGCGCCGCGTGCTCCAGTGTGAACTCGTGCCAGCCGTGGATGGTGACGCTCCACGTCCATCGCCGGGCTGGTCGGCCACGGTCGCCACGGTCGCCGATCGCGTTGCCGATCTCGGCGGTGTACCACGCGACCGTGGCCGGCACCTGACCGAAGTGGGCGTGGATCGCAGTGATCCCGAGCCGGTCACAGTGCTGCCACAGCACCGCGGCCTCGACGAACTGCATGAGCCGCTTCCCCGAACGGGGTAGGTCGGCGGCGTCGCGACGGAGCAGTTGCACCATGCACCTGGCGACGGCCAGGGGTGCGCGCCGAACAGCGCTCACCAGTGCAGTGACACCCCCACGGGCGCCGACCGCTTTGATGTAGAAGGTCTCGGCCGCGAGCGCCTGTCCGCCCGCCGTCGCAGCGATCTCGGCCTCGACCGAGTTGATGGACGCGGTGACCACCTCGGCACCGAGGTG
>JAYURF010000199.1:0-15879 GCA_043756365.1 Acidimicrobiales bacterium | reverse complement strand
GATGCTGTCGCCGTGCTCGTTGCGATCGCCAACGGGGCCGACTGGACGACCGCAGGCATTCCCGGCTCGAACACCACTGCGCTCTGCCACGACATCCGCACCTACTACGAAGAAGCGGCACTTGAACTCGTCAACGGGCCGCTACCCGGCCCACGAGCCCTCGAAGACTGGTTCTTCGAACAGACCCACACCGGCCGAATCGTCATCGCCGCCCGACACGCGATCCGCGACAGTGGCGCCAAGACACCGATCTGGTTCTACATGACCCCGGCATCACGCTGACGATTCGAGCTGGCCCGAGCGGACGTCAACATCATGGGTAAGTTCTCGCGTCCGCCGCCTTGTCCATCGGCGCAGCAGTCGTGCGAGGAGCACGGCATCGGCTGGTGGGCGGACCGGATTTGCGTACTGCGCGGACCGGCCCGCCCTGAGAACCATCGTGCCCGTAGACTCCGCTGTACCCGCGAGCCCCGGTCCCTGGCATCCGCGAGTGATTGCGAAGTACCGATGGAGCTGGAGACCGCGATTGACCGACAAGGACACCACACCCCTCAACCGGACAGCCGCAACCGAGCCAACGCTTGATTGGACCGTCTTCGCTGATCCCGCTCGGTTGCGATTCGTGGAGGGACTCAATCGCACCGCGCTCGCCGCGTCAGCGACGCTCCAACGCGTCGTCGACCTCGCGGCTGCTTTGGCGGGCAGCAAGTTCGCCCAGATCTCGTTGATCGGCGACGTTCAATGCATCCCCGTCGCCCACGGCCTCGCACCATCCGTCGAAGGTACGCCGGCTCCCGACAGTCTCTGCTCGGTCACGATGGCTGCCGGTCAAAGCGTCGTCATTGCTGACGCCTTGGCTCATCCATGGGTACGAGATCTCCCTCCGGTCGCGTCCGGCGACGTGGGTGCCTACCTCGGCGTCCCGCTCCGGAACTCCAATGGTCAGTTGATGGGCTCGTTGTGCGTTTTCGACGAACACACCACGCATTGGCCGAACCACCTCGCGGGCGCATTGGAGGATCTGGTGACGTTCGCCGTCACGGAGATCGAGCAGATCGCGACGATCAGCGCCCACGTGCAGTCTGTCGAACAGCTCACCAGCGCGATCCAACGCATCGTTGCACCGCCTCCCGTGGCCGTGCCACCCGGGATGCAGCTCGTCGGCTGCTACCGATCCGCCGAGGTCGGCGGCGACTGGTACGAATGGACACCGCTCGACTTCGACGCTGCGGTGCAAGAGTCTGAGATCGCCATCACCATCGGTGACGTGGCAGGGCACGGGCTTCCCGCCGTCGCCACCATGGCCCGGCTCAAGGCCCACGTGCGCGCCTACGTCCTCGAAGGGCACAGCCCTGGACAGACCCTCCGACTCGCCAGCAGCGCGTTCAAGGACTCCGGCCAGATGGCCACCGTCTTCGACGCCCGCTACCGGCAGAGTGACCGAGTGTTCACCTACGCATCGGCAGGGCATCCACCCCCGCTCGTTCTGCGTGGCGGCGATGCCTTTTTCGCCGACCTCGAGCCCGGCCCTCCCATCGGCTTCGGTGCCCACATGCCTCGGACCCACTCACTGTCGCTTGAGCCGGGCGACACGGTTGTGCTGTGCACCGACGGACTGTTCGAGCAGCGGCGGGCAACACTTGACGACTCACTCGAAGCTCTCCGCCAACATGCGCAGCGCATCGCGCGCGAGACGACAAACCTCGACGAACTGGCCGACGCCCTCCTACACATCCCGCTGAGTGACACCAGCGACGACGCCTGCCTCGTCGCACTCCGGACATAGTCGGGGAGACGTCGACCGGCAATGATCGACGGGATGGATGACTCCGAACCGAACAGTGTCGCCGTCACGCGTCATGACGTTCACGTGGCTGTGATCGAAATCCAGCGCGGTCCCGACAACTACATCGACGTGGATCTCGCCACAGCGATCGCGGACGCCCTCGAGAAGCTCGAAGCTGATGCATCGTGTCGAGCGATCGTTCTGGTGTCGAGCGGCAAGCACTTCTGTGCCGGCGCGCGGCTCAGCCCGCTCGCCGACGACCTCCCTGCCGGGGAAAAGAACCCGCTGTACACACAGGTCACGCGGATGTTCGGCGGCAGTCTCCCCATCGTCTGCGCCATCCAGGGCGCAGCGATCGGCGCGGGACTCGGGCTCGCGCTCGCGGCCGATTTCCGTGTGGCGTGCCCCGAAGCGCGCTTCGGGGCGACGTTCGCCCGCCTCGGTTTCCACCAGGGCTTCGGGCTCACGGTCACCCTGCCCCGTGTCGTCGGCGAGCAGCAGGCGCTCGAGATGTTGTACACCGGCCGTCGGATCACGGGCGACGCAGCGTTCGCCATGGGCCTGTGTGACCGCCTCGTTCCGGCGGACGCACTACGCGACGAGGCCCTTGCGTTCGCCCGCGAGATCGCCGAATCCGCCCCGCTAGCCGTACGTGCAATTCGTCGCACGATGCGCGGCGCGCTCGTTGCACAGGTGCAACGAGCCACCGAGATCGAACATGCTGCGCAGCAGATCCTGAGGCGTTCCGCCGACTACCGCGAGGGCGTGACCGCGATCGCTCAACGACGAACACCGACGTTCGTCGCGCAATGATGAAGGTCGCTCGGGAAATTGATCGTGGCACTCGATCGAGGGTGCGAGCGAGAATGGGGACACTATGAGCGTGACGAAGTTGGACGAAACCGAACTGGCGGCTCGCGCGACAGCCGCCGTGCAACAGCGTTTTCCGGGTGCCTCGGTGGCGAACGTCGTGCAGCTGGTCGGCGGCACTTCGAGCCTCACGTATGTTGCCGAGATGACGGTGCCGACGAGTACAGGCGCGCAGACACGCCAGGCAGTGATCAAAGCGGCTCCGCCCGGCCTCGAACCGGTTCGCAACCGAGATGTTCTCCGCCAGGCGCGTCTGTTCGACGTGCTGACCGAACACCCGGAAGTCAAGGTGCCGCAGGTCTACGGCACCAGTGACGGCGAACCTCCGGCCGTGCCCCCGATGTTCGTGATGTCCTACGTTGCCGGCGAATCGTATGAGCCTGCGTTCACCGCCGACGAGCCGACGGTCACCATTGACGAACTGAGGCAGCGGGCCTTCGCTGCCGCACACATGGCGGCCGCCCTGCACTCCGTCGACATCTCCGCTACTGCCGTTGCCGGCGAGAGAGTCACCGACCTCGGCATGGAAGTTGGGCGCTGGGCGCGCGCGTTCGACTCCGTCGACGACGACTTGCGGTCGGGCCACGAGGACGTGCGTGACGCCCTGCTCGCGCAGATCCCCGCAGCGGTTCCCCCATCGGTCCTCCATGGCGACTTCCGCCTCGGGAACATGCAGTGCAACGGGGGACGAGTCGATGCACTGATCGATTGGGAGATCTGGTCGCTCGGTGACCGCCGGCTCGATCTCGCATGGTTCCTGCTCAACTCCGACCCGCACCACCCCAACTCGCGCAAGGCGAACACCGGATTGCCGGAGCCGGCAGCCCTGATCGATGCCTATCAAAAGATGTCCGGGGTCACGATCGAGGACCTGGGCTGGTTCAACTCCCTCGTGCGCTACAAGCAGGCTGCAGCGTCGGTGTTGATCATCAAGAACAACCGGAAGCTGCCCCAACCCGGTGTGGACATCGACTCGATGCTCGACGGACGGGGCAAGCTGCTCGAAGCCGCGCTGCAACAACTGAAGTGACCGGCGCAATCCCTGGGGTTACTGCGGTCTCAGACGTCCCATTCCAGGCGCAGGCTGCTCATACCGATCTGTCCGCCGTGTTCGAGCAGTTCCTGGCCAGGCACCAGCCGGTACTCGGGGATGCGTTCATGCCACATCTCCATCGCGACCCGCAGCTCTTGGCGGGCGAGGTGCGAGCCCAGGCACCGGTGCGGGCCCGCACCGAAGGCGATGTGGCGGTTGGCCTGGCGGTCGATGATCACCTGGTCGGCGTATTCGAACTCGCGCGGATCCCGGTTGGCGGCAACGATCGGCAGGTAGATCATCTGTCCGGCCTTCACCGGGCACCCGGCGATCTCGGTGTCGCTCATCACCTTGCGGCCGGGCGTGACGAAGCTGTAGTAGCGCAGGAACTCTTCCATCGCGGCGGGGATCATTTTGGGTTCGGCAACGATTCGGTGGCGGTCGTCGTCGTGGGTTGCGAGGTGCCAGAAGCTGTACGCCAATTGCGCAGCGACGGTGTCGAGGCCCGCCATGAACATCAGCAGACAGAAGTCAAGTAGGTCCTGATCGGGAATCGGCGCACCGTCGATCTGCCAGCTGAGCGCCGCGCTCAACAGATCTCCGCGCGGATCCTTTCGACGGGTTGCGATGAGCTCGCTGAAGTACCCCATCACGGCCACCATTGCATTCATCTGGCGTTGCTGGCCTTCGGTGCTGGTGAACTCCTTGTGGAGGATGTCGATCTCCCACTGCTGGAACAGATCGGCGTCCTCGCGAGGGAGGCCCATGATGTCCATGAAGATCACGTTCGGGAAAAGTAGAGCGACCTCGTGGACGAAATCGCATGAACCCTTCGATGCAACCGCATCGAGCACTTCAGCGAAGCGCTGGCGAACTCGCGGCTCCCATTCCGCCACAGCGGCCGGCGTGAAGAAAGGGCCCGTCAGCTGACGCCACGCGGTGTGCTCGCGCCCGTCGAGCATTTCGGGGATCCAGCGGTATTGCGGGTTCGGGTCCATCGGCGTGACAGCCGTGTTCGAGAACACCTCGGCGGTCTGGAAGGCCGTGCGGATATCGGCCATCCGGGTCACCAGGAAGTACTGGTGCCCGTTGGCGAGACCGGTGTGCACGGGTGCCTCCTCGCGCTTGCGGTCGAAGTTGTCGAAGTGCCACCCTGCCGGAGCGCTCCCCGTATTCACCTCGTCGAAGTGAGCGATCGGGCACCCCGTCGGGTTCTCGATGTTGTTCTCCAGTGCCGTCATCCCGGACCCCCTTTGTCACAGTGGCAAACAAATATTAACCTCTTTTGCGGCAGCGGTTACCATCGGAGTAGCAGTTCTCCGGGATCGTGTAGGCCTGAGAGCAGACCTGGAGGCAACATGTCCACTCAAGCCGAGGCGAACAGCAAGGCGTTGGCTAGCGTCCGCGAGCTGTGCCCACTCGTCAGGGAGCAGGCAGCAACGGTCGAGGTGGCGGGCTCCCTCACCAGCACGATGATCGACGCCTTTCGCGACACGGAGCTGTTCTGGATCACGGTCCCGGAAGATCTGGGCGGCGGCGGTGCCGACATCGTGACCGGCTTGCAGGCGATCGAGGAGCTGAGCCGAGCCGACGGGTCCATCGGCTGGTCGTTGATGGCCAACTCGGCCGCGGTGACGATGGCTGCCGGTTTCTTGCCAGCGAGTGCGATGGAGCAGATGTTCGCGAACGGCCCCTCGATCGTCGCGGGCATGTTGGCCCCTCGAGGTACCGCTGTACCCAGCGGAGACGGGTTCACCATCAGCGGCAGCTACCAGTTCGGCAGCGGCATCAGTCACGCGGACTGGATCGCCGGAGGGGTCTTCGTGCGCGAGAACGGACGAGTCCGTTCAACTCCCGCAGGTGGCCCGGACCTCCGCGCGTTCTACCTGCCGCGCTCATGTGTCGAGCTCCAGGGCAACTGGGACGTGATGGGTCTCAACGGCACTGGCAGCTTCGACTACCACATCCATGAGCAATGGGTGGACGAGTCGTTCGGATACTCGATCACCGATGCTCGGCCGACGAGATCCGATCCGTCCTACCAGCTGGGCTTCATTCCGCTGGGTTCGCTGGGGCACGGCGCGATCGGCATCGGCATCGCGCTGCGTGCCGTCGAGGAGTTGGCCGTCGTGGCGCACTCGAAGCGGCGACCTGGCCATCCAGGGATCAGCGAGCAGCAGTTGTTCCTCCACGATTTTGCCGAGAAGGAGGCGTCGTTGCAAGCGGCCCGGTGTTTTTTCTTCGACGCGGTGCGTGCCGCGCTGCGGTCCGCTGAGCGCACCGGCTCCACGTCGACCGCGCAACAGGGGCGGATGATCCAGGCGAACACGTATGCCACGGCAGTTGCGGCCGATGTGGTGCGGTGGTGTTACACGTGGTCCGGCTCGGATGGTTTGCGCAACCCCAGTGCGTTGGGGAGATGCCTCCGCGACATGGCGGGGGCCACCCAGCACGTGTTGGTCGACGCGAACTCGCTCGTCGGTGTGGCACCGGCGCTCCTAGCCGGCTGGAAGAATGGCGCGACATCGTCGTTCGACATCGGGCACGACGTCGAAGTCGCCGCTACATCCAGCTACTAGAGGGGATCGACGCGCAGTCGGGTGAGCTGGAGGCTACGAATCCGCCACTGCCCGTCCTCGGACTTGGTGAAGGACTCGTGGTAGTGGCCGTAACCGCGCAACCGGATCGGTCGGTCGCCGGCCGTCTCGACGTAGTCGGACATGGCGATGACCAACGACGCCGTCGTCTCCGACTGGAGCGTGACCTCTGGCATGTGTCCGTGGTGGACCGTCACGCCGTTGGCGATGGCGCGTTGTAGCAGCCTGATCAATGCACCGCGACCCGTGATCCAGGCGTCCTGTTCCGTCTCCCCGTATCGGACCTCGCAGTCCTCGGTGAAGAGATCAGCGAGCTCTGCCCACTGCTTGGTGTCGACGAATCGGAAGTACCTGGCCTTGACTTGCTTGATCTGCTCGATTGCAATGAGTGACTCCACATTCATGGGTAAATCTCCCGGACCGGGCAGGCAGGCGACGGCTCCGTCGGACGGTCGTTGCGGTACTCGACGAGGAACAGGGTGGCGTCGTCGCGCAGACCGGCTCCGACATGGGCGCCAACGCTGGCGCCGAGCCGGCGAATGGTCTCGGCGACCGAGACCCGGTCCAGCGTGGCCCGAACAAGGAAATCGGCGAGCCGGTCAGGTCCGAACAGGGTGCCGTCTGGTGATCGTGATTCGGTGACGCCGTCGGAGTAGAAGAGCACACGATCTCCGCGCTGCAGCGACTCGACGGCAATCTCGACGACTGGGCCGCCGAGCCCCATCGGCAACGAAGGTCGACAGGCCAGTTCCCCGACGTACGATCCGTTGCGCACCAGGAGCGGGAGGACATGACCGGCGTTCAACCACGACAGCCGGCCGTTGCCGAAATCAAGCGAAGCGATCTGGCCGGTGACGTAGAAGGACTGACCGAACTGCTCGGCGATGCGCCGATCGGCCAGGTGGTAGGCCTGCTCGAGAGTTTGGCCCTCTCGGCGTGCGTTACGCAACGCGTTGATCGCAGCTGATGCCATCAGCACTGCGGGAAGTCCGTGGCCGGTGGCGTCGATGATCGCCATGTCGAGTTGACCGGGGTTGACGGCGTAGTCGAACGAGTCTCCGCCGATCGAGTATGCGGGTTCGAGGATTCCACTGACGGCGATCTCCGTACCGGCATAGGACAGTGGTGGGAGGAGGTCCCATTGCGCCTCGGCCGCTTCGGAGAGCGGTTGCGTGCGCCTGGCGCGAAGCAGCACGTCGGTGTACCGCCGACCGCTGACCAGCATGAGGACCATCATCCATACGACATCTGCGATATCGGCCGATGCCGGCGGGGCGGAGACTTCGTCGAAGGTCAACTCGAGCAGACCGATCCGCTCGCTGCCTTCCGACAACGGCAACCACATCACGCTCGGCCCCTCGCCCTGTTCCGCCGGCTCACCGGTCGCGAAGGCGCGACCGGCCATCGTTCCTTCGAGCATCACTTCCTCGCCAATCGCACCGTCAGCGCCGAGTTCGCGGATGCAACGGAGCCCGTAGTCCACAACGAACAAGCGTCCCGATCGCGCGCCCAACACCTCGGCGGCCATGGATGCGAGAACACCGAGCGATCCGGGTTGCGCGAGCAATGACCGGCGCATGAACGCTGCACCGGCACCACCGTCGCCGGCCGAAGCATCCGCACGTCCGCCAGAAACCGTCTCGACGCGGACCTCGCGTTCCATCACACCTCCTACAACACCCGCACGGTACCCAGCAACCTCACCAATGACCCTTCGCAGGTCACGTCCCACCGATCCTGTCGACACCTTCGTTTTGTTGCAGGTGACGCTCGAAGAAGCGTGCGAGCACGTCGTAGGCCTCTTTCGACTCTGGCATCGCGGGGTTGTACGGGAAGCAGTGCCACAGCCCCTCCCACACGTGGAGCTCTGTGGGAACCCCGGTCCGATCGAGCGCGCGGTGGGTCAGGACGACGTCGCTCAGGTCGAACGACCGTGTGCCGCTCAGGAGCAGCGAGGGCGGGAACCCGGCGAGAATCTCGGGCGAGTGGAGTGGCGTGACGCGCGGGTCGAGCGGGTCGGCATCGCCGAGATATCCGGCGCGCCATCCACCTGGCCGTTCGTCGGAATCCGGTGCCGGATCCCCCATCGCCACTGTGCCGAGGTAGTGCGCATCTCCAACACCCCCAGCGCCGGCACTGCACATCGCCACCGCCCCCGGGCGGGGGAGGCCGACATCGGCGAACCAGGCCAACGACTGCGCCGCCAGCATGCCTCCGGCCGAGTATCCGAAGATGCCGATCGCTGCAGGGTCGTGACGTTCAAGCAGCGTCCGGTAGACGGCGGCCACGTCCTCGCTGGCGGCAGGGAACCGATGCTCGTACGCCTGGCGATAGTCGACGCACACGATCTCGACCCCCATCACCACGCTCAACGGAATCGACTCGACCAGACCGCACGCTTCGGCACCCCCGACGAACGCTCCACCGTGGAGGTTGATCAGCACACGGCTTTGATCGGCGCTGGGCACGCCGCCCGCTGGGGTGACGACCTCGACCCGTACGCCACCGAGCTCGGTCTCCTCGACGTCGACCGGGTAGGTGCGACGTGCGAATTTGGCGAGCGCCCTGTGCAGCGAGGCCATCTCACCCCGAAAGATGTCGACCACCGACCGGTACTCGGCTTCGCCCGCGAACGGACCCTGTAGCGAGGAGAGTGCCGACATCGGGCGCCGCTTGCGGGCGATGAACGCAGCGGCCGCCTCGGCGCTCAGCGCCGGCGAAAGCGGCAGCTGGAATGGTCCGACATCGACCGCGCCGTCGACCGCACCGGCTTCGCCGGGGGGCAGCGGTCTCGGCTCGGCAGTCATGCCCGAAGGTTAGGAACCGGCGAGGCCGCCGCCGTTATCCGCCCACCTAACGCGTGTTAGGCTGGAGAACTCGTGCTGGGCGTTCTGGGCTTAGCGTGCGAGATGCTGAGAGGGACGACCGATGACTGAAGGTTCTGTTGGTTCAGGAGGTTCGAGCGACGACGCCCGGATCGTGTCGTGGCTGGAGGGGCTACTCGGCGGCACGGTGACATCGTGGTCGCGGCAGCCGCGATGGCGCCCGATGTGGTTCGTCGACATCGAGCGCAACGGTGCGGTCGATCGAGTGGTGGTGCGCGGCGAGCGCTCGGACGCGGTGCTGCAGTTCCCGCTCGATCACGAGATGCGCTTCCAGAAGGTGCTGGAAGATCATGGGATCCGGGTGCCAAAGGTCTACGGCTGGTGCGACGAGCCGCGGGCGTATGCGATGGAGGCGCTGCCCGGGAAACCGGACTTCGCCGGCGTGAGCCCCGCTGATCGTGCGGTGATCGTGGACGAATACCTGCAAGAGCTGGTACGGATCCATGCGTTGCCGATCGAGCCGTTCGTCGCGGCCGGCATCGTGCGCGGCGACTCGCCGGCCGATGCGGCACACGTCGGGGCTCGCCAGTACGTGCGGGTGTTCCGCGCCAACAAGGTGCGCCCCGATCCGTTGATGGAGTTTGTGCTCGGATGGCTGGGGCGGCATCCGTTGCCGCCGTCGGATCGTGAGGCACCGGTGGTATGGGATTCCGGCCAGTTCCATCACGAACACGGCCACTTCACGTCGGTGATGGACGTCGAGATCGGCCATCTGGGCGATCCGATGATGGACCTGGCCGCCTGGCGGATGCGTGAGACAGTGATCCCGTTCGGCGACTTCGACGAGCTCTACGCCCGCTACGGCGAGCTGACGGGCAAGCCGGTCGACATGGCCGCGATCCAGTATCACCATCTGTTCTTCACGCTGACCAACGCCTTGGCGTTCCATCGGCCGCTGGCCGAGCCCATCCCGGCCACCGACTACATGACCTACGCGCACTGGGTGAGCGAGACCAATCTGCACACGATCGAAACGATGGCCGAGTACCTCGGCATCGAGCTAGAGGACGTACCGGTCCCTGACACGGCCTCGTCGCCGGTGTCGGCACCTCACGCGCACCTGTCGCGGTCGCTCGGTGCAATTGAGGTTGACGATCCGTTCGTCAAGTACCAGGTGCGGATCGCGTTCCGGCTGGCGCGCCACCTCCAGCGATTCGACGAGATCGGTGCCGAAGTGGTGGACGAAGACCGAGCCGACGTTGCTGCATTGATCGGCGGCCGGGCGTCGCCCGACTGGGACGAGTGCGAGGCCGAGCTAGAGCGGTTCGTCCTCGCCGACGACGGAGCGCACGATCGCGAGCTCGTGGTGCTGTTCAACCGGCGGTGGCGGCGCTACAAGGCACTGGTGGGCCCTGTCGGTTCGGCGATGGCCGCCCACCACGTGATGCAACCCTTCGGCCCTTCGCTGCTCGGCTGAACGAGACAATCAGCCAACTACCGTTCAGTACCGTGGCACGGACAGACACACGCGAAGAGGTCATGGCAACCAGCGCTCGATTGTTCGCAGAGCGAGGCGTCGCCGGCACGACGATGCGCGCCATCGCCGACGAATGCGGCATCCAAGCCGCCAGCCTCTATCACCACTTCGGCTCCAAGGACGAACTCATTTCCGCGATCATGACCCGCAGCAGCGCGCACGTCGTCGACCTCTACGACCAGATCCACGCCGCCGGACTCGAACCCGTCGCCCGCTTCGAAGCCCTCATCCGGGCCACGCTGGAAAACTTCCACCACCACACCCACGAAGCTCAGATGTTCTACGACAACCCCGTCTACGTCGCCGCAGCACCCGGCCTCCAACGAGTACGCGACGACGCCAAGGCCAACGACCGATTGTGGGTCGCCACCATCGACGACACCCTCGCCGCCGGCCAACTCCGGACCGACATCAAACCAGCGCGTCTCAAGGTGCTCCTGCGCAACATGATCTGGTCGACCACCCGCGGCCTTCGGCGAGGCAAGACCTCAGCCGAGATCGCCGACGAAGTCGTCGCCCTGCTCCTCCACGGCTGTCTCGACAACACCGAGCACACCTCCACCACCATCTCGCCCAGGCGAGTACAGCACCAACGCTGAACCCGGGCTTGAATCTGCGCTTGTGTTGGCGGTGGATCGCGCCGATAGCAATTGGTCAAGTTCGAGAGGTGGTCCTTTCAGCAGTTGCATCGGCGGAACATGGTCGCGTCGGCGAGAGTGCAGGGTGCGCACAACATGGCGCGCCTGCTCAGTGCTGTGTTGCTCGGGATCGTGTTGGTCGGGACCGTCGGGCTTCTCTCGGCTGAGCGGGAGGTCGCTGATCTGGTCACCCGCGATATCCCAGCGTACGACCTCCTCGGCGGCGTGGACCGCTTCTTGCTCGAGGCTCAGCTCTCACTCGAACGGTCCCTCCAGTCCGACGATGCCGAGCAGCGCTATCTGGATCTCGAACGGTATGACCGCAACGTGGTCCGGGCACGCGAGGCATGGGACACCTACGGGGACGTCGCAATCGGATCGCCCAGAGAACGGCAACTGTGGGCCGCGTACGAAACGGTCCGCGCCGCCTGGCTGGAAGTGGCGAATCAACTCGAGACGGCAGCCACAGGTGGTGCCAGTTTCGACGATCCTGCTGTCGCCGAGCTGCTCGCCACCTCCCGAGCCCGATTCGAGGTGCTCCGTGAGCAACCGTCGATGATCAACGACGAGATCGACGCGTCTTCGGTACACGAGGAGGGCCCGCGTATCGCCGACGCCACCGAGGCGACACGGACGGTGCTGCTGGTGGTGGTCGTCGCCGGTCCACTGGTCGGCCTGGTGGTGAGCCGCACGACCGTCCGGGCAAGTCACGCACAGCACCTGACGATCGAGAATCGAAACCGGCAACGAGAAGTCGACGCGCACCGAGCCGAGTTCGAGAGCCGCCTTCACCGGGCCCTTGAATTGGCTGCGACGGAGGAAGCTGCGCTCGACACGATCACCAAGGTCTTGGTCAGCGTCGCTCCGGACACGCCCGCCGAACTACTCGTCGCAGACTCGAGTCGCGCTCACCTTCGCCAGGTCGTTTCGACCGGCAACGAGCTTCGTGGTGCGGGCTGCCAGGTGGCAACCCCGTCGGACTGCCCGGCGGTTCATCGCAACCAGACCCTGATCTTCGAAACGAGCACCCAATTTGACGCCTCGGAGCCGATCAGACGCGACCGAATCCAGAACAGCTGTTCGCCCTGGAGCAGATCGCCGCCAAATCCGGCGACAGGATCGGATTGTTACGGGCGTTCAGCCGTTCGGAGGCCCAGGCTACGACCCATCCGTTGACGGGTCTCCGCAACCGGCGGAGCCTCGAGGAACGCGTACAGGAAATCGGTAGGGCGGGTGCGGGGTACGCCATCGCGTTCGGCGACCTCGACCATTTCAAGCACTTCAACGACCTGCATGGCCACGAGACCGGGGACCGGGCACTACGCCTCTTCTCCAGAGTGCTCCGCGACGCAGTTCGACCGGCCGACATCGTTGCCCGCTGGGGCGGTGAGGAGTTCGTTGTTGTGCTTCCCGCCACCACAGTTGCCGACGCCGCCAGGGCGCTGGACCGAGTCCGTGAAGCACTCGCACTGGCACTCGCCTCTGGCACGGCACACCCATTCACGGTCAGCTTCGGCGTTTGCAGTTCCGACGATGGCGATGATCTCGCGGCGGTTATAGCTGTCGCTGACTCGGCCCTACTGACAGCAAAGCGGTCGGGACGCAACCGAATCGTCATCGCCGGCCAGGAACTCGACCCGCGGGTTGCGTCAGAGTCACCGTCTGAGGCTGCGCCGACGATGATTGTGGCCGGACGATGACGTTGACCATGCGACCAGCCACCGATTCACGGGCAGCTTCAGATTCCTCGTCGGCCCAATTCTGACCGTTGTGCTCGCCAGTTGCTCCCCCAACGACGATCCGATCGACTCGGAATCGGCCGACCCCATACCCGCTGCGTCCATCGAACTGGTCGTCACCGCGTTCGAGTTCGGGTACGACACGACGGCCTGGGCGGTTCCCGTCGGTGAGGCCATCACGATAACCCTGACCAACAACGGAACGATCGCTCACGAGTGGGCCGTGCTCAAAGCCGGGGTCCACATCGACCAGCAGGCGGAATTTCGAGAGGACATGGTCCTCTTCGAAGTCGAAGCGATGAAAGAGAGTGAATCGGCTACACAAACATTTTCCCTCCCCCAATCAGGGCGCTATGAAATCATCTGTGCGATCTAAGGACACCTCGACGCCGGCATGCGCGGCGAGATCACTGCCACCAATTGACGTTGGGGCACCCGCCACACCCGCATCGCCGACCAGGTCGATGGTTCGAATATCGGCGCGGTAGTCGGGGCCAGCGAGTCCGGGCTGCGCCTCCACGAGGGCCGTGAAGTCCGTGATCGGTTCGTAGGTATCCATCGGGCCGACATGTCCGAACATGTGCGCATCGGGGTGGAAGGCCTGACGCATCTTGTCGCCGTCGCCATTGGAGCCACCGATGTACAACTGAATCAGCGCGCCCGAACGTCTGTCAGGTCCTGGACATTTTGAGCAGTCACGTTGCGTCCTCTCGTGTGGCGGAGCCGCCAGTTTCGCGCGACGACTTCCGTTTTGATGAACCCTGCCTCGTGCGTGTGTGTGCGAGCGCGGTCGGGGCGCTGGAGCTTCGGCGTGCCTTGGAGTCGAACAGCCGGTCGAGCAGCTCACCGACCGAGCTCGACCGCTCGACCGCGTCCTTGAACTCGTGCAGCGGCGGTTCGTTTGCGTCGAAGTCGAACAGATGAAGGCCCTTCGTGCCTCCTTGACCCTCGTAGAACCCGGGGACGGTGAATCCGTGGAGATCGTTGTCGAAGCCCGTCGGGCTCAACACGTCGTCGAAGGTGGGGGCATGGGCCACTCTCTCCCCCATGCCGGCAGTCGCCGGATCGATCCCCGCCCATTTCAGCATCGTCGCCAGGAACGAGGTGTGGTCGAAGTCGTACGAGCTCCCCGCCGGGGCCCGAAAGACGGTGCCGGGCCGCACGAAAGGCGACACGAGGATCATCGGCACTCTCGCGCCGAGCCAATCGAACCCGAATCGGCTACCGGACTGATCTGGGGGCAGCGCCTGTGGCGGCGGTTCGTGGTCCCAGGTGCCACCATGCTCGTCGAAGGTGATCACGAACAGCATGTGTTCCCACTGGGGGCTGGCCCGGAGCGCGCGGTACAGCTCGTTCAGGTCGAACTCGGCCTGGCCGATCCAGGCTGGCGCGTGATAGTCGTTACCCTGCAGCCCGAGAAATCCCTCCCCGTCGGGGAAGCCGATACCGCCGCTCGAGAACGGTTCGATGTAGCAGAACTGCGGGATCGGCTTGCCGTCACGCACGGCCGTGAGGAAATCGCCGTAGTGCGCCACCGTTCCATCCCCGTGTTTCACCGCTGCGTGCAGCCGTGGAAACAGATCCTCGGTGAAGCAGTTGCGGTAGGGCAGGATCGGGTCCATGTCGGCGATCCCGTGGTACTGCCAATAGACCGCCCACGTCTTGATGTTGGTCAGCGCGTTGAACAGTGTCGGCGCGTCGTAAAATCGTGCGTCAGAGTTGTCGACCGCGCCGCACGATGTGCCGCACACCGAGAAGGCCCGGTTCGGGTTGGTTTCGGTCGGCACGGATGAGAACCAGCGATCCGACACCGCGAAGTTCTGCGCAAGGCCGTACAGGACGGGGAGCTGTTCGGCGGTGAAGCCGCCCATCACCTCGTTTAACGCGGCCGCCACACCGTCGTTGCGGTCGGAGTAATCACGCACGAAGCCTGTCATCGTCGGCGGGTCGACCCACGGTGTACCGGTGAGCATGCCGTCACCGTCGGCGTAGAACTGGGTGGTGACGTGTTCCCAGATCTCGTGCGGGTTCCACCGCGGGGTCCGCCACGGATCGGCCTGATCCTGCGTCCCACATGGGGGCGCGTACTTCTCGCCCTCGTACTCGTTGTACATCTCCGGGGTGATCCCGTTGAACCGTTTGCTCGATCCGGGTGGAAACACCTGCTCGTCTGGCAGAATGACGCCCTGGTGCAACCACCCCAGCACCGAGTCGAGCGAGCGATTCTCGAGCATCAACATCACAACGGTTTCGATCTGCGGCATCACCGGTTCCATACGCACCTCCCTGGCTGACACTACGGGTCAGAGGCTGGCTTGGAGCTGTTCGATCTGGCGGACGAGACCAGTCATTGCGAGTTCGCGCGCGGCGACGAGAGCTTCCTCCAACAACGGTTCCGCCCGAGCGGTATCACCCTGCCTGACCAGCGCGCGCGCCCACCAGTGGCGCGTGCGGGCAACCAGCGGTGACGAACGCAACGCCTGTTCCTGTCGCAGTGCTTGCGAAAAAAGGTGATCCGCAGCTTCGTGATCCCCGTCGACTGCGGCGAGGCCGGCGAGCAGCCGATCGACTGCACAGACAGCATGGGTGCCGGTGACCATCACCGCGATCTGCCCGGCGTACGGGTGGAGCAGCTCGCGTAGCACCGGCGCATGCTGGTGTGCATCGACAGCAATGATCGCACTGGCAACGTTGGTCAGCGACAGCAACGTCATCCAACCGCGCCCCGCGGCCTCGAAGCGGTTCGGGGCCAGCTCGTCGAGCAGGGCTCTAGCTGCGCTGTCGTCACCGATCTCGGCTAGGACAAACGCCTCAGCGGCGCGCAGCACCTTGAGATCAGGAAGCGTCGCCGACA
>JAYURF010000198.1:0-1945 GCA_043756365.1 Acidimicrobiales bacterium | reverse complement strand
CCGACGAGGCCGCACCATGGCACTTCAAGTTGCTCGTGGTGTTACTCGCGGTCTACCTCGGCTGGCGGGTCGTCCAACTCGTCGTCTGATCGCCGGTGGGCACCACCCGGCCACGGCGCTAGGCTCTGCGTGCCCTGATGCCAGGTCGCCTGCGGTGACCAAGCAACCCCCATGGGCACCCGTTGCGGGCTGTAGCGCAGCTTGGTTAGCGCACTTGTCTGGGGGACAAGGGGTCGGGAGTTCAAATCTCCCCAGCCCGACCGCAAGGCACGACGTCAGAGCCGCTCCGCTGGGGCGGCTCTGACCATTCCGCGGTGCAGGCCACTGCTTCGATCAAGTGCCGGGAGATCATTCAGGTGGCAGTCGGCTGGCAGATCGGAGCATTCGGAGCGGTCGGTTGTCGACTTTGACACCGTCACGGTGCATTTCTCGACTTGTCGAGGCTCCACGCGTGTCGATGCTCATTTCGACTGCTCGGTGGGCTGGGTCGCGCCCGCATCACCCCTGGTGGACGGCAGCAACCACGCTAGGTGATGACCTAATTAGGGGATCTTGAGTTGACGAACGAAGCGGGGTGAACGCACAGTGGTCGGGCTACCACAGATGGTTCTTCGGATACCGATGGGGGGAGCACGACGCGGCGGGCACTCGTGTTTGACGAGGTCAACACGACGGGAGACCGGATGTCAGCGAGTTCGAAGGCGACCACCTCCTCGGGCGGATGGTCGTCCCGATGAGCGGGTCGTCGGCGAACGCACCTCGAAGGGGTCTCCGCGGTCGGCGCGTTCGATGGTGACGCCCACGCGCGTGCCACCGGTGCTGCTGGCGCTGATGGTCGTCATCGGTGCCTCGGCCGCAGCGCTGACGTACCTTGCCAAAGACGGCACCGCCATCGGGGTCGGCTTCGCCTTTCCGGTGCTGATCGCAATCTTCGCAGTCGGAGATTCGATCCGCTTCGATCTGCACCTCGCCGGTGAAGCGCACAGCATCGGCATTTTCGAGATGGCGATCGTGGTGGCCCTGTGCACGGCAACACCGTTGGAGGGGATTGCGGCGAGTCTCATCGCGGTCACCGCCCTCCGCGCGACGTTGAACCGTTCGTCGTTGGTCAAAACGACGTTCAACATCGCGGTCACCGCTGTCGATGTCGCGCTCGCCTACCTGATCTTCGGAGCGGTCCGCGGCGGTCGCACGACGGGCCCGTTCATCTGGGTCGGCGCGTGCGCGGCCGTGATCGTCACCTGTTTCGTCAGCAGCGTGATGGTGATGCTGGCCATACGAATCTGTACCCGTGAACCGGTGTGGGAGGTGATGCGCCAGACCACCGTGCCGGCGATGCTTGCCTCGATCTCGACGGCGTCGATGACGTTGGCGGTGTACACCACGTGGATGAGCGAACCACAGGCGACCGCCTTGTTTGCCATTCCGGCGTTCACGCTTGTGCTCGCCTACCGAGCGCTGGCTGCTGAACGCGAGACGCGTCGCCAAGCCGAGTTCCTGGCTCAGTCGAGCAACGAACTCCAGCGCGCTCGCGGGCTCGATGATGCCGTGTGGATCCTCGCCGGGGCGTGCCAGCGTGTACTCAAATCGGCGCATGTCGAGATTGCCATGGTGGTGACAGCTGGCGACGACCGAGACCTCGATGCTTGGAACACCTGGTTGCTTGACGTGGGAGCCGGTGGAGAGAGCACCTCGAAGCTGTACGCCCGCGCCGACGAGGAATCGGCGGGGCACCTGCGCGAGCACGCGCTCGAGTGTTCGGTGCCGGTGGTCGTCGTCGCCGGCGATCCAGCGAGAGCGATCGGGCGCCATCTCGGCTGTCTCGCTCCGCTGCCGGCTCTTGTCGCCCCGCTGTTCGACGATGGGAAGGTCTTCGGCCTGGTCATCGTGGCAGGTCGGACTGTTGGTACGACCACGTACACGAAGCGGGATCTTGAGCTGATAT